>JAICMT010000148.1 GCA_025929125.1 Acidobacteriaceae bacterium
GCAGAGGATGACGAGATCGAAGCAGCGCGTTTCCAGATAAGAGAGCGCGGAAACGATGTTCGTGTTGACGACTTCTACCCCGGTCCTGCGTAGAACCGCCGCGCGCGTTTCCAGGAGGAAGGCGTCCTCACCGATCGAAAGGATAGCGGCCATTCTGTCTCTCCTGTGTCTCCCGGGCTTAGCTGACAGCCCCTCGATGGAATCCAAACCGACGCGGGAAGGCTTCATCTTAGGCAGATTGCGGAGTAACCCACAGTCTGCCAACGAACGTAGCCGACACAATATTTGGCCGTCCGTTCTTTTGCAAGAGAAAATTCAGAGAATGTAGGTGATGTCGCCGGGGGGAGTCCTGCGCAGGACCCTCTCATAGCTGGCGTTGACGATGGAGTAGCACTCGCAAGCGCGCTCGGCCAGCCCGGGCCGGTTCAGGATTCGAATGTGGCCGCGGGAGTAGCCGATAAGACCGGCTCGCTGCAGTTCGCCCGCTGCGACGGTGACGGTGGAGCGCTGGACCCCAAGCATCTGAGAGAGGAATTCCTGGGTGAGGTGAAGGGTCTCGGTCTCGGTGCGGTCGGCTGAGGTGAGCATCCAGCGGGCTAGGCGCGCCTCGACCTCATGCAGACGGTTGCAGAGAACGGATTGGGTGATCTGCGCAAACTGCAAATAACAGAAGGCGTGTACGAGCTTTTGAAGCTGGCCGGGTTTGAGAAACTCCGCGCGCAGGATGGAGGCGCGGATGCGGTAGCCTTCGCCCGCGCCCTGCATGATGACGGTGTGCGACATCTGGGGCTGACCAAAGAGGGCGGGCAGGCCGGAGAATCCTTCGCGGCCAATGACACCGACCTCGACCTGCTCGCCGGTCAGGGTGAGAGCGTCGGTGGAGATGAGGCCGGTATTGGGGAAATATATGTATTCGATGGGGAGATTGGGTTCTGAGAGGCGCTTGCCCTGGGGCAGCTCCACCGAAGTGAGGTGCCGGAAGAGGGCGGCGTACTCCTCCGAAGGCAATTGTGCAAGGATGAGATTGCGGGGCCGGTGTGCTGCAGTTTGAGACACTCGTTCCGTTGGCCAGGTGAGACTCTGCTCATTTGACACAAATGTGTTCCGGGCCCGAGCCCCGCCTGACGTACTTGAGCGGGGTCCGCGCTTTGCGCGTTTCGGGGACAGTTCGACGTTACGAAAGTTCCGGCGACGGCGTCTGTTTGCTACAAAACAAAACATACAAAATACAGGGTTTCCGGTTCTCAGAGACGGTTCGCCAGATACGGCAGCGCGCGCCTGAAGAGCGAGACGTTTAGAATTGGGTTTGGCCCGGAATTCCCGGGCAAGGAAACCCAAACCAGGGTTTTTCAGACACTGTTCCGGCCGATCCGGAAGCGGTGATTTGTGTCTCTGAGGCGCGGAAGTGGAAGCGCCGGAAAGTGTCCCAGGTACGATGCATCGCTGGTCCCAATTGTTCATTCCGACTCTGCGGGAGGCCCCTGCCGACGCGGAGGTCACAAGCCATAAGCTGCTGCTACGCGCAGGCTATATTCGCCAGCTTGGCGCAGGCCTGTACTCGCAACTGTTCCTGGGAAACCGGGCGCTGAACAAGATCGTGAGCATCATCCGAGAGGAGATGGACACGATCGGGCAGGAGTTCCACTTGCCTGCCTTGAATCCGCGCGAGGTGTGGGAGGAGAGCGGGCGCTGGTCGGGCATGGGAAGCAACATGTTCCGGCTGACAGACCGCAAAGGGGCCGACCTGTGCCTGGCGATGACGCATGAGGAGATCATGACTTCGATCGCGCGGTCCGAGCTGCGGAGCTACAAGCAGCTGCCGCAGATCTGGTACCAAATTCAGACGAAGTTCCGGGACGAACCGCGGCCGAAATCCGGGCTGCTGCGGGTCCGGCAGTTCCTGATGAAGGACTCCTACTCGTTCGACCTGGACGAGGCGGGGTTGGACGAGAGCTATCGGCGGCACGACGAGGTGTACCGGAGGATCTTCCGGCGCTGCGGGCTGGAGTTTGTGGCGGTGGATGCGGACTCGGGGTCGATGGGCGGGTCGCAGTCGCAGGAGTTTATGGTGTACACCGAGGCGGGCGAGGACCTGATTGCGAGCTCGGCGGCCGGCTATGCGGCCAATGTGGAGAAGGCCACCTCGAAGCTGCCGGTGGTGGAAGACCTGGCGGCGACGGGCGATGGCAAGCCCGAACTGGTGCATACGCCGGGTCAGCGGACCATCGATGAAGTGGGGGCATTCCTGGGTGTGGCTCCGGTCCACCAGATGAAGACGATGGCCTACATGGTGGAGCATCCGGAAGCGGATGAGAAGCAGGTGAAGACGGTTGGGAAGACGCGTGCGGTGGTGGCCTTCCTGCGCGGCGACCACCAGATCAACGAGACCAAGCTGGCGGGAGTGGCTGGAGGCGAGCTGCGGCCGATGCACGCGGAAGAGATCGCCACAGTATTCCAGGCTCCGGCCGGATATCTTGGGCCGATGGGGCTGGAGGCAGCGCCGCATGTGCGGAAGCCGGGAGTTCTGGTTGTGCTGGATGCAGCGCTCGAGGGCCGGACCAACCTGATCTCGGGCGCGAACAAGGAGGAGTACCACCTGCGGAATGTGACTCCCTTGCGGCATTTTAAACCGACGCTGGTGGCCGATATCCGCAGCGTGAACGAGGGCGAGCCGGATCCGGTGAGCGGGGAGCCGCTGCGGATCGGCAAGGCGGTGGAGATTGGGCATATTTTCAAGCTCGGGTACAAGTACACCAAGTCCATGGGTGCCAGTGTTTTGAACCGCGATGGCAAGGAGACGACGCCAATCATGGGGAGCTACGGAATTGGAGTGGAACGGATTCTGACCTCCGCGATTGAGCAGTCCGCTGCGCAGTTCGGTGGACGCGGACAGACGGACGCTTATGCCCTGCCCCCCTCGATTGCGCCGTTCCAAGTGGTGGTGACGGTGACCAATGTGAAGGAAGCAGAACTGCTGGCCGCGGGGGAGAACCTGTCCGGACAACTGGCTGCGGCCGGAATCGACGTCCTGCTGGATGACCGGGACGAGCGCGCCGGCGTCAAATTCAAAGACGCTGAACTGATCGGCGTGCCGTTTCGTATTGCAGTCGGAAAGAAGCTCGCCGAAGGAAAAGTGGAAGTCCTGAACCGCCTGACGGGCCATACAGAGGACGTGCCGGTTGCGGGCGTCGTGAAGCATATGCAAACGCTCTTGTGCGCCGAGAGCCGCGCTTAGAGCCGGAGGCTCGTCGGTCAGAATGCCTGTCAAAGTGAAGCTGGGAAGTGTCGGGAAGAAAGCAGGCACGAAGCACCGCATTCTGCGGGGGATTGCTGCTGCGGTGCTGATCTGCGTGGCGCTGGGTGCGGTTGTCTTTGGTGTTATCTACCTGAAGTACCAGAAGATCGTGGACGACCGGCTGGCTTCCGGACCGATTTTTGCCAGCGTGTCGCAGGTGTTTGCCGCGCCGCGCGAGGTGCGCGTGGGGCAGAGCCTGAGCGTACCCACGATTGCGCAGAATCTGCGCATCGCGGGATATAACGCGAATCCGAAGCTGGGCACCTTCACGGTCAGTGGGAACAGCATCACCATCAAGCCCGGGCCGGAGAGCTACCACTCGACGGACGGCGCCACGATTACGACCGCGCCGAGCACGGGGGACAGCGAGCCGGGACAAGGCTGGTCGGTGAGCTCTATTACCGCGGACAACGGAGCCGCTCTGGCCGCCTACGAGCTGGAGCCGCAGTTGATTACGGCCCTGAGCGAGGACAAGAACCGCATCAAGCGGCGGCTGGTCACGTATAAGGAGATTCCGCCACAACTGGTTCAGGCAGTGACATCGATCGAGGACCGCCGCTTCTTTGAGCACCACGGAGTGAACTATGTGCGCACGTTCGAGTGCGCTGTCCAGGACTTGATGAGTCACAGGATGAGCTGTGGCGGCTCGACGATCACACAGCAACTGGCGCGCAGCTTCTTTCTAACTCCGGATAAGAAGCTCTCACGGAAAGTTGCCGAGCTGATGATTACGTTTCAGCTGGAGGCGCGATTCAACAAGCAGCAGATCTTTGAGATGTACGCCAACCAGGTGCCCCTAGGACAGCGCGGGACTTATGGCATCAACGGCTTTGGCGAGGCGGCGCAGGCGTTCTTCGACAAGGACCTCCGGCAGCTGGATGTTTCGGAATGCGCTTTGCTTGCGGGACTGATTCAATCGCCGAGCTGGCGCAACCCGTTCATGCACAAGGAACGTGCGATCTCCCGGCGCAATGTGGTGCTGGACGCGATGGCGGATACGGGAGCGCTGACGCAGGCGCAGGCAGACCGAGCAAAGGCCGAGCCGCTGAAACTTGCCGCGCCAAACATGGACGCCTCCGAGGCACCCTACTTTGTGGACCTGGTGCATGAGCAGCTGGAGAAACGAATTTCGGACCAGGAGGTTTCGCGCGGCAACCTGCGGATTTACACCTCGCTGGACCCCGAGCTGCAGCGGGCGGCGGCGGAGGCGGTGCAGGTCGGCATTAAGAACGTGGATGAGTTGGTTCGCAAGCGCCACAGGAAAAATGACACCAACATCACTTATCCGCAGGTGGCGCTGGTGGCGCTGAATCCACATACGGGCCAGATCCTGGCGCTGGTTGGAGGCAGGAACTACGGGGTGTCGCAGCTGAACCATGCGGTGGCGGAGCGGCCGACGGGCTCGATCTTCAAGCCGTTTGTGTATGCGACTGCGTTCAACAGCTCGCTGAATGGGACGGACTTTGATTCGAATGGGGTTTTCACGGCCATTTCGGCGCTGAATGACGATCCGCAGAACTTTGAGTTCGACGGCAAAGCCTACACGCCGGGCAACTTTGAGCGGGGCGAGTATCCGGGGATGGTGACGGCAGTGCAGGCGCTGGCGCACTCGCTGAACATTGCAACGATATCGCTGGCGCAACAAGTGGGCTATGAGAATGTAGCTGCGCTGGCGCGTGCTGCGGGCATCACCTCGGTGCGGGCGACGCCCTCGATGGCGATTGGCACCTACTCGGCGACACCGATCGATATGGCGGGAGCGTATACGGTGTTCGCCAACGGCGGCGTGCACGAGCAGCCGTGGCTGCTGGCGAGCGTACGCAACGCGAAC
>JAICMT010000040.1 GCA_025929125.1 Acidobacteriaceae bacterium
ACATCCGCGGACGCAGCGGCATCTCCGGCCGGGTCTTCTCCGCCATCCGCCATGTGAACGTACGGATGATCTCGCAGGGCGCAAGCGAGATCAACATGAGCTTCATGGTCGAGGAGTCCGACGTGGACGAGGCGATTCGCGCGCTACACGCTGAATTCTTCGCCGAGCCTGACCCGACGGTCTTCGATACTGAGGCGCGCACCGTAGCCGCGCGAGCTTAGCCCGACGCGCCTCCGGTAGACTCTTGGTATGCGCATACTGGTGCTGGGACAGGGAAAGACGGGCAAGCTGGTCGCCGAAGTTGCGGCCGAGCGAGGCCATGGAGTGCACGTCCTGGACGAGCGCGAGAACCCGAACGCCGCTGCGCTGACGCCTCCATTCGTGACCGGCTTCGATGTGACGATCGATTTCACCACGCCCGAGGCTGTGGTCCAGAACATGCGCGCGTGCCTTGCGACCGGCGGCAAAATCGTGGTCGGCACGACGGGCTGGTATCACAAGCTGCCGGACATGCGCGCGCTCGCTGAGCGCAAACAAGGGGCACTGCTGTATGGCACCAACTATTCGGTGGGCGTGCAGGTGATGTTCAAGCTTGCCCAACAGATGGCGACGTCGCTGGCGGGGGCAGGCTACAGGTTCTCGATTACAGAGACGCACCACACCAGCAAACTGGACAAGCCTTCCGGCACCGCGCTCTCGTTGGCGGAGATGCTGGACCGTGGCGCGGACAGCAAGCTGGGCGTTGCCATCGACTCTGTCCGCGAAGGCGATGCCAAAGGCACGCACGTGCTTGAGGCAGTGAGCCAGGCAGACCGGCTGGTGCTCACGCATGAGGCGTTCTCACGGCGCGGCTTTGCCGAGGGAGCCGTGCGCGCGGCGGAGTGGCTCTCCCACCGCAGCGGCTGCTACGACTTCCGCGACGTCTGGGAGCAGCTCTAGCAGCCCGGGTTGCGCGCTCGCGGACTCCGCGGATAGCCTCAAGAGTATGAGCTCCGCTGCCCTCTCCGCCCCTGCGTTCGCCTCCCTCTCCTTCGACGAAAAGCTGGACCGCCTGGCCGAGGTCGCCGTGCGCGTCGGCCTGGGCCTGCGCGAGGGCCAGGAGCTGGTTCTCACTGCGCCCACGGATGCGCTTCCGCTGGTGCGGCGCATCACGCACCATGCCTATCGTGCGGGTGCACTGCTGGTGACGACGTTCTTCTCCGATGATGCCTGCGTGCTCGCCCGCTTCGCCGAGGCGCCGGACGCGAGCTTCGACATAGCTCCGGTGTGGCTGCAGGATGCCATCGCCACTGCCTTCCGCAATGGCGCGGCGCGCATGGCCATCGCAGGAACCAATCCTTCCCTTCTCGCCGGGCAGGATCCCAACAAGGTGGCGCGCGCCAATGTCGCCGCCTCCAAGGCGAGCAAGCCGGCGATGGAGCTCATCACGCGCCACGCCATCAACTGGACCATTGTGGCTGCGGCAACGCCGGACTGGGCGAAGCTCGTATTTCCAGGCGAGCCGGTCGAGCAGGCCATGGCGAAGCTCTGGGAGGCGATCTTCCACGCCTCGCGCATCACCGGGGACGATCCCGTTGCGGACTGGCAGCAGCACGGCGCGCGCCTGAAGCAGCGCGTCGATACCCTGAACGCGAAGCGCTATCACGCGCTGCACTTCCGCTCGAAGGACGGCTCGACCGACCTGAAGGTGGGCCTCGCCGACCAGCACCTGTGGGCGGGCGGCGGCACGACTGCAGGAAATGGCATCTATTGCCAACCCAACATCCCCACCGAGGAGTGCTTCACCACGCCGCACAAGGACCGCATCGATGGTGTGGTGCGCGCGTCCAAGCCGCTCTCGCATCAGGGCACGCTGATCGAGAACATCCGTTGCCGGTTCGAGGGTGGCAGGATCGTGGAGGCCACCGCGACCGCGGGCGAAGACGTGCTCAACAAGCTTATCTCCACCGACGACGGCGCGCGCCGCCTGGGCGAAGTGGCGCTGGTGCCCGCGTCGTCGCCGATTGCGGCCTCGGGCATCCTCTACTGGAGCACGCTCTTCGACGAGAACGCCGCCAGCCACATCGCGCTCGGCCAGGCGTACTCCACCTGCCTGATCGGCGGCGAGAAGATGACGCAGGAGGAGCTGACCAAGCTGGGCGCGAACGAGAGCCTGATCCACGTGGACTGGATGATTGGCTCGGCGCAGATGGATGTCGATGGCCTTGCCGCTGACGGCCCAGCCGAGCCGCTGATGCGCTCCGGCGAGTGGGTGTAAGCGTCCGCCGTGGTCTCCAGCAAGAACTCATGCGGTCAGCGGTTCTGGTTCAGGCGGCCTTTGCTTCGGGCTGTGCGGTCGGCAGCTTACCCTGTTCCGCCAGCTTCTTCTCGGCCGAGGCAGCTTCGATCTCGCTGTTGAACTCACCGCCGAACAGCAGCATCAGCCCGGTGATATAGAACCACGTCAGCAAAATGATCACTGCGCCCAGTGAGCCGTAGGTGGCGTTGTAGGTGTTGTAGAAGTGCAGATAGATCCGCAGCCCGAATGAGGCTACCAGCCAGCCCAGCGTTCCCATTGCGGCGCCCGGCGTCAGCATCCGGAACTGCCGCTTCTTCACGTTGGGCGAGTAGTAGTAGATGACGGCAAACATCAGCATCAGCAGCAACCACGCCACCATCCATCCCACCACCCGTACGGAGATGATGGTCGCTTGCGCCGCGATGTGGAACACGTGATGGCTCGCCAGCAGTCCCAGAAGGTCGCCCAGGAACAGGGAAGCGAACACCGCGCTCACCATCAGGCACAGCAGGGGAGTAATCAGCATCGCAATGCCTTTTACCTTCCAGTAGGGCCGAGTCTCCTTCACCTTGTACACGACGTTCATCGCGTCCTGAATGGCCGAGAAGCCCGTCGACGCAGCCCAGATGCCAACGAGCAAGCCGAACCCGACCTTCTTGCCGTCGGCAGCGCGTGTCAGTTGAATGAAATTCTGCTGCACCATGGCAAACGCAGAATGTGGAAGCACCACTGCCAAGTAGCCCAGCAGCTTCCCGTAGTTCGCATGGCGTGCGGCAATTCCGATCATCGAGGACGCGCTGACCAGCGTCGGAAACAGCGCGAACAGGAACCAGTAGCCCAACTCCGCTGCCCAGCCGAACAGGTCGTCGTTCCAGGTCGAGTTCCAGGTGCGCTTCAAAACGACTATGAGCGATATGCCTTTCAGGTCCCAAAGCGAGCGGATCGGCCGCAGCGAAACGTATTCCCATACCGCACGCTCTTTGGCGTGGGCGGGATTCACGGTCACATGGGGGTCGCGACGCGGAGGATCCTGAGGTACCGGTCTCTCAAGCACGGGGCAGCTCTCTCCATGATGGAAATACGCGGCTCTCCGTTCGGCCGGTGAGCGTCCGCAGCCGCGGCGCCCTATGCAGGTAGATGCACGATAGCCAGCGGGTGCTGCCGGCCCGTCAAACGGCTGTTTTATGCCTGCGAAAACCGGGTCTGCTGCTTCTCCTGCCGCCGCTCCATGGCCAGCGCAATCAGCCGGTCAATCAGTTCCGCATAGCCGATGCCGCTTGCCTGCCACAGTTTGGGATACATGGAGATGCTGGTGAATCCGGGCATAGTGTTGATCTCGTTCAGGTAGATTCCCGGCTTGCTCACCTTCCGACCCGCAGCGTCGCGCTCCGGATCCATCAGGAAGTCCACCCGAGCCAGCCCCGCACAGTCGCAAGCGCGAAAGGCCGCCACCGCCATCGCCTGAATCTGCTTCACCTGTTGCGCGGTAAGCTTCGCCGGAATGATGGGCACAGATGGGTTCTCCGGCGAGTCCGCATATTTGGACTCATAGTCGTAGAACTCCTTATTGGGCACAATCTCGCCGACCACGGACGCCACCGGCTCATCGTTGCCCAGCACGGCAACCTCCAGCTCGCGCGGCTTGACTCCCGGGCCGCCCACGCCCTGCTCCACCACGATTTTGCGATCGAACTCCGCCGCCAGATCGAGCGCCGGGCCCAGCTCCGCGCGATCATGCACCTTCGAGATCCCGACCGAAGACCCCAGATTCGCCGGCTTCACGAACAGCGGATACGCCAGCGCCTTCTCAATCCGGCGAACGGTTCCCTTCCCATCCGCGCGCCACTGGCTGCGCAGTACCGGCAGATACGGCGTCTGCGGCAGCCCCGCCGCTGCGAACAGCCGCTTCATCGCATCCTTGTCCATGCCCGCGGCGGAGCCCAGCACACCCGACCCCACGTACGCCACGTCCGCCAGCTCAAACAGCCCTTGAATCGTGCCATCCTCGCCAAACGTTCCATGCAGCACAGGAAACACCACGTCCAGCGACCTTGCCATCGGACTCGCCGGTTCGCCCAGTGCTGCGCCTCCGCCGAGCGGTGACCCGGCTGCAAGCGCCTTGGTGCTAGCCTGGGCGGCCGCCGGCCCCAGTAGCCGCTGGGCTCGCTCGCCGCTCAGCCACTTGCCCTGCTTGTCGATGCCAATCGGCACCACATCATACTTTTTGCGGTCGATCGCCTTCAGGATGGACGTGGCAGACAGCAGCGAAATCTCGTGCTCGCCGGAGCGCCCGCCGAACAGAATGCCGACACGAAGCTTCTTCTTCATGGAAAACCTGGTCTTCAGACTAAGCCACCCAGCGGCCTATCTCCTGCTTCGCCGTGTGAAAGCGACCCTGACTTGCAAACATTTCATCGGCCGCGCTGCCATTGTCCTGCTCCGCTTTGCATCACACCTGAAACGCGCATTGCAGCGCCAAGCAGGCGCACGTGGATCACTCTCTGCCCAGGTGAGCCGGATGTCCTTCAACCCTCCCGCCGCGGTTGCTGCTCTGCTCATCGCGGTCGCCGTCTCCGGCTGCGGCAGGCAACAGCCGCAAACGAAGCAGGCAGCCGCGCCTGCTCCCAAGGCACCACCGATGAAGCCCGCGCCGCCCACGCCCATTGACGTCAAACGCGCCGAGCTCGGCGGTCCCATGTGGGACCCGGACTGGGACAAGATTGTCGAACTCGCCATACCGCGCGATCTGCTCACGCCCAGGATCGGTCGCGAGGTGCACCGGTTCTGCCCGCGCTTCACAGTGATGTCCGAGGCGGACAAGCGTGCCTTCTGGGCCTATTTCTTCCAGGCGCTCGCCGGAGCCGAGGGCGGCCTCAAGACTACCGCGGTCGCCCACCACGCCCAGCCCGAGATGCAGGTGCGGGATTCGGTCGCCGGAACCACCGGCCGCACCCAGGGTCTGCTCCAGCTCACGTATGAGGACCAGAAACGCTACGGCTGCGATTTCGACTTCGACGCCGACCGCCATCTTCCGGTCAAAGATCCCGACCGGACCATCCTCCGCCCGCGCAATAACCTCCAGTGCGGCGTCCGGATTCTGGAGCAGGAGCTCGTCGATCAGAAGAAGCCGCTGCTCGGCCATAACCAGTACTGGTCCACGCTTCGGCCCGGCACCGTCAGTTATCGCGTCTTTGCCAAACAGATGATTAACGTTCCCGCCGCTTGCGGCCTGCGCAGCAAGGCGCGCAACCTGCCCCAGCACCAGCAGCAGCTTGCCGATTCCGCCCGCGCGGCCAAACCCTGATCGAACTCACCGTGGCTCCCAACGCAGAAGGGCCGCGGCATAGTCTTCCGCCGCGGCTCCTGATGTCTGCACCTGGTTGAGGGGCCAGGCTTCAGAGTTCTCGGACGCGGCCTCCGGATATCAGCCGCACCAGCACGGTCAGAATGACAGCCCCAATTACGGCAATGATGATGCTGATAATCAGGCCATGTTGCCCCGGGCCGGCCATGCCAAGGTGAGTTGCGAGAAAGCCGCCGACCACAGCGCCGATCAGCCCGATGACCATATCCATCCAGAAGCCGAAGCCGGACCCCTTCATGATCTTTCCAGTCAGCCAGCCGGCGATCACGCCGATGATGATCCAAGCGATAATTCCGTGTCCTTCCATTTACCCCTCCAGGGTTGGTTTTTAGAAGCGATAGAGCAACTGCGCCGAGCAGCTCACATTACCTGGGATGCAAAGAGTCGTCGGCAGCTGGCCTTTATACCACCTTGCCCAATCCAGGGGCAGATCAAAGACGAGCCTCAGGGGGATTATCTTTGGCCCGTAGATTGCGACCAGCCGGCTGCCTCAGTGCCGCTTTCCGCTGAAGCTGTGAATCAGCCTCCGGTCCCGTTTGGAGGGCCGTTTTGCCGGGGCGAAGTCCATGGCGCCCATCAGCTTCCTCTGCTCGACAGCCAGCTTCCGAGCCGCCACGCTCTCCTCGGTCTCGCTGTAGAGGGTTTGCGCCACGGCTGCCGGCCCGCGCTGCTGGCTCAGCTCCAGCACCTCCACGTCGAACTTGCCGGTCTCGTTCTCGAGGGCGATCCGGTCGCCCGCCTTCACCTCGCGTGCGGGCTTGGCGCGCACGCCGTTGGAGGTCACCCGGCCCAGCTCGCAGGCCTTCGAGGCCAGCTCCCGCGTCCGGAAGAACCGCGCCGCCCACAGCCATTTGTCGATCCGAGTCCCGGTCACGCCTCTCCAACCCCCGTCCGCCGCTCCAGTTCAGCCAGCATACCTCCCGCAGGCCGTGTTCACCCACCCTTCCGCCGTGCTACAACGTCCAATACGGAGGCCAACAAGGCTCACCCATTCGAGGGCTAAAACACTGACGCACATGAAGCTTGTCCCTGCCGTTCTTTTCGCCGCCCTGCTCGCCTCGCCCCGCCTGCTGCCGGCGCAGGCGGCGGACATCCCATCCGCCGCGCCTTCTACCGGCGGCCAATCCGAGGCTCAGCGCGGCCGCGCCCTCATGGACAAGATGGTTGCGGCGCTCGGCGGAGACGCCTGGCTGAACCGCAAGACCGTCACCACGGAGGCGCACGGTTCCAGCTTCTTCCGCGGCAGCCCCAATCCCTACATCATCGAGTTCCGCGAGTACCACCGCTTCGCCGCTTCCGGCCAGCCCGAGGCGGAGCGGATCGGCTTTCTCACTCAGCGCGGCATGATCCTGCCCGGCAAAAAGATCGACGTCGTCCAGTTCTGGAAGGACGGCAAGGGAACCGAGGTGACCTACAAGGGCAAGGCCGACCTGCCCAAGGACCAGGTGGAAGAGTACTACCGCCGCCGCGCCCACTCCATCGAAGAGGTGGTCCGCACCTGGATCAATGCCCCCGGCGTCATGATCGTCGCCGAAGGGACCTCCATGGTGGAGCGCCGCATGGCCGACAAGGTCACCGTGCTCTCCGCCAACAACGACGCGGTGACGCTCGAACTCGACGCCGAAACCCATCTGCCGCTGCGCCGCACCTTCCAGGCGCGCAACGCGCAGTTCAAGGACTTCGACGAAGACGCCGAAGACTACGCCGACTACCACACCGTCCAGGGCATTCCCACCGCCATGACCGTCACCCGCTATAAAAACGGCGACATGGTCAGCCAGCGCTTCCTCACCAAAGTCACCTATAACGAGCCCCTGGACCCCAGCATCTTCGACGAGAGCTCCATCACCATCAAGGGCAAAAAGTGAGCAAGGTGTTCTCAATGCGGACTCTAAAGGCGATCGAATCTGGAGAACTGAGAACTGACAACTGAGAACCCACAACTTATACTCAGTCCTGCCATGACTGAATCCGCCCGCACCATGGACATTGCCGAGATCATGTCCATCCTGCCTCACCGGTATCCCTTCCTCCTCATCGATCGCATCCTGGAGATCGAGCCCAAAAAGCGCATCGTCGCCCTCAAGAACATCACCTTCAACGAGCCGCAGTTCACCGGCCATTTCCCCGACTACCCCATCATGCCCGGTGTCCTCATGATCGAGGCCATCGCCCAGGCCGGCGGCGCGCTCTTGCTCAACGAGATCCCCGACCGCGAGCAGAAGCTCATGGTGTTCACCGGCATCGACGACTGCAAATTCCGCAAGCCGGTCGTTCCCGGCGACCAGGTCCGCATTGAAGTCACCGTGCTCAACTGGCGCACCTCGGCGGTGCGCATGCGCGGCATCGCCACAGTCGACGGCAAGGTGGCCTGCGAGGCCACCGTGATGTGCGCCCTCACCAGCCGCGGAGGCAAGAAGCCCGCGCCTGTAGCAGCCGACTCAGAGTGAGCCCGTGGGTCCACTCGGAGTTCCGCTACGTTCCTCGTCGTCAGTAGAGGGTCGGAGGAGTCGAATGACCGGTCGAGCATTGCTATGCCTCACCGCAGCGGTTGGGACGCTTGTAGCAGGTATCGCCAGCGCACAGCAGTCGCCAAAGCCCCTGCAGTTTGAAGTTGCAGCCATCAAGCCCGGAAACACCAATCACCTCGGTGCGGTGACTTCGACGAAAGGGAAGTTGTTCCAGATGGTAAATGTGCCTCTGAAAAGTTGGGTCGAGATGGGGCTGTCTGTCCCCGATTATGCGTTGAAGGCGCCCGCCTGGCTCGACGGAACCACCTTTGATCTCGATGCAAAACTGCCCGAGCAGTTCCTGAATCAGACTGGTCCCAACCAGCCAGTCAACGAGAAGGCTATGGCCGAGAGGCAGAAAGCTATGGCTGAGATGATGAAAAACCTTCTCATTGAGCGATTCGAACTCAAGTGGCATGAAGTGTCCGGAAGCGTTTCGGGGTATGAGCTCGTCACCGACAAAAGGTTCTTGGCCCAGCCCGCTACTCTTATGGAACGGCTGCGTGGTCCAGGCGGCGCGGGTTGGGGCCGTTCCAGTGTCTCGGGCACGAATATGCCGATGTCGCGGCTTGCCGAGTTGCTCGGTATCGCGCTGGGAAAGCCCGTCGTCGACGCTACCCATCTAACCGGCGGATACGATATCAAACTCGCGTGGCGTCCGGATAACGACGCTGAGCTGGCACGGCAGAGGCAGTATGAGGATGGCGTCGATAACCTCCCCGATTCAGCGTTCACCGCCGTGCGTGAACAGCTGGGCCTCCGGCTTCAGCCCGCCAAGGTACCCGCGAAGGTCATCGTTATCGATCAGATCAATCGCCAGCCCACCGGCAACTGATGTTCTGATTAGATGGAG
>JAICMT010000193.1 GCA_025929125.1 Acidobacteriaceae bacterium
GTTCCTGTGGATGCCGCAGTTCGGAAGCAAGATACGAAAAGTGTTGGGCGCTAACACCAACATTGAAGGATGGGCACACTACTGCGAGCAGATGATGCTGGATGAGGGCTATGCCGCGGCTCCCGCAGGCGCTACACCGGAGCAGGTGCGTCAGGCAAAACTGATTCGGCTGGGGCAGTTGCAGGATGCATTGCTGCGCGATGCCAGGTTCGTGAATTCCATCAAGCTGCACACCGGGGAAGGCGAGCCCGCAGGCAAGTGGACTATGGACCAGGCGACTGACTTTTTCGTAAACGAGGGCTACCAGCCCCGCGCCGTGGGCTTGGTGGAAACCAAGCGCGGCACGGGTGATCCGACTTATCTTTACTACACGCTCGGCAAGCTAGAGATTATGAAGCTGCGCGACGACATGAAGAAGAAGCAGGGTGCCGCCTTCGATCTGCAGCAGTTCCATGACAACTTCATGCGGCAGGGATTCGCGCCCATCAAAGTGATCCGGAAGGCGATGCTCGGAGACGATTCGCCGGTGCTGTAGCTACGTGAGCCGGGTTCCCGCGAGGCACGGCGGTAGATGAGCGACGCGCAGGAACTCTACATCCACCGTGCTGAAGACTCGACCTTCTGCTTTGACCCCGAAGAAGTTCGTGTCATGGTCCACGATGGCGCCTTCGAGACTGGCTCCGCGCAGGTTGGCGCGAGTGAAATCGGTCCCGCAGAGGTTCGCATTACTGAGGTCTGCGCCACCGAGATCGGCGCCGCAGAGGCGGGTGCCGGTAAGGTCGACCCCGGCGAGCTGCGCTCCCATCAACTCGGCGCCTGACAGGTTAACTCCGCGGACGGAAGCGTACCGCAGGTCGGCCTGCCAGAGTTGAGCCCTGCGCAGGTTCGCGCCATTCAGGTTGGCGCCCCGGAATTGGACGTCTCTGAGGATTGCCACGGAGAAATCGGCGCGCGCCAGCTCGGCAAAGCGAAGATCGGTTCCGCGGAGGTCCGCGCCGGAGAAGTCGGCGTCCGAGAAATCGGACTGACGCAGATCGGCAGATTGAAGACTTGCACCAACCAGCTCAGCGCCTTGAAGGCGCACACAAATGCCCGGACACCGGGAAAGGTCCAGCCGGATTCCTCTTACGCCAAGGCTCCGAAGCCAGATGGCGTGGGATTCGAGCCGTTGCAAGAGAATTGGTTCAGCCATGGACTCGGCCCCTTGGAACACGCCATGAGTATACCGCCCGGTTCCGATCAGCCGGCTTTGAACATCTGGCGCATGCCCCGCAGAGCCTGGCGGGTGCGCTCCTCGTTTTCGATCAGGGAAAATCGGACGTGAGTATCGCCAAACTCACCGAATCCGACGCCGGGGCTGACGGCGGTTTTGGCTTCGTTGAGCAGTTTCTTCGAGAACTCGACCGACCCGAGCGCGCGGTATTGCTCAGGGATACGGGCCCAGACGAACATGGTGGCCTTGGGCATCGCCACCGGCCAGCCAATCTTGTTGAGGCCATTGACCAGCACGTCACGGCGCGACTTGTAGTTGGCGACGATCTGGGCAACGCAATCCTGAGGTCCGTCCAGAGCGGCGATGGAGGCGACCTGAATGGGCGTGAAGGTTCCGTAGTCGAAGTAGCTCTTGATGCGACCGAGCGCATACACGAGCCGGGGACAGCCGACCATGAAGCCGACGCGCCAGCCCGGCATGTTGTAGCTCTTGGACATGGTGAAGAACTCAACCGCGATGTCACGGGCGCCCGGGACCTGCATGATCGATGGGGCGCGGTAGCCGTCAAAGACGAGGTCCGCGTAGGCAAGATCGTGAACGATAAAGATTCCCAGATCGCGGCAGAGCGGCACCAGCCGCTCAAAGAATGAGAGCTCCACGCACTGTGTGGTGGGGTTGGCGGGGAAGTTGAGGATGAGCAGCTTGGGCCGCGGGTCCATGCGCGGCAGCTCGTATTCCAGCCGCGCGATCAGGTCGTCTGAGGTGGGCGACTGTTCATGTACACCCTCATCGAACGGAATGCTCTGCACGCGGGAGCCGGCGATCACCGGACCGAAGATGTGGATGGGATAGCTGGGATTCGGGACGGCTACGGTGTCCTGCTCATCGAGCAGCGCAAGGCATAGATGGGCGATGCCCTCCTTGGAACCGATGGTTACTATGGCTTCCGTCTCAGGGTCCAGCTCGACATCATAGCGGCGCTTGTACCAGTTGCAGATGGATTTGCGCAGCCGGGGCAGGCCTCGGGAGAGAGAGTACCGGTGCGTCGGAGTTTTCTGCGCCGCCTCGATGAGCTTGGCGACAATATGCGGCGGAGTGGCGCCGTCTGGATTGCCCATGCCAAAGTCGATGATGTCCTCGCCCCGTTTGCGGGCTGAGGTCTTCAACTCGCTGGTGATATTGAACACATAGGCGGGCAGCCGTGTCAGCCTTCTAAACTCTTCCATGCATCTCTTCCGTTCCGGGGTGCGTTGGGGATTCTCACGTGAGCACAAGGCGGACAAAGCCTGTCCTGCCGGCTTCAAGATAACTCGCGTTCCAATGTTACTTTGCTTTGAACAGGACCTTGATGGGTACGGTGCGCGGCGGGTAACAGGACGCGTTATCACACGCCTGGTACTTCAGCGCGCCTTCGAGTGTGTGCTCTCCCGAACCCGCGACGACCGGCAGCTTGACCGTGAAGCTTCCGGCGTACACATCGAGCTTGGTGCCCGGGTCGAAGCTAAAGCTGTACGGCACCCCATGCGGATACTGCGGCACACCCGCCTTCACACCGGCGGTCGGCTGCAGGGTCACCGCGGTCGGGATCAGGAAGTCGGACTTGGGCGTGTGCGAATTCACGTGATATCCGCTGGCGATCTGAAAACGCAGCTCAAGCATCGCCTGTTTATTGGCGGCGACGGTCTGCGGCTCCGCAGCGTAGGTGACATAGGTCTTGCCTTTGGCCGGCGCATTCATATTCAGCTGCGCGGACGCGGTGATCGCAGGAGAGGCGGTCAGGGCAAGAAGAGCGGCGATGGCGAGCATGGGTTTCATATCAGTCATTGGCGGCGATAGTCTTTTTGACCATGGCCTCGAGCTGGTCCTTGCCTCCAAGGCCGGCAGTCACCTGCACGATTTTCCCGCTGCGGTCCACGTAAAACGACATTGGCAGCACCTCGGAGTCGCTCAAGTACGCCTTCTCGGCGTCGGAGTCGGAGAGCAGGATGGGATACGTGACACCGAGCTGGCGTGTACTGGCAGCGATCTTATCTCTCCCCACTTCGGCGTCGTAGGTCACACCCACGACCTCAAAACCCTGGGACGAATATTTCTTCTGGAACTCCTCAAGCCAGGGCATCTCGATTTTGCAGGGGTCGCAATAGGTTCCCCAGAAGTTGAGCAGGAGTGGGTGACCCTTGAAGTCTTTGAGCGAGACCTTCTTTCCCTTAAGGTCGACGAGGGTGAAATCCGGCGCAGGCTTGCCTAGCAAGGGCGACGCTGATGGATCGGGCTCCGGGGCTCGCACGATGACTGCCTGATCGGCGCGGCGCTGGGCCTCGAGCCTGCGATGGTGCAGGTTCTGGACGCCGGACCAGACGACCAATCCTATTCCGCCGATCATGATGAGGAGCAAGAACGCTCGTCGGAGCACGAGGAAGCTTCCTTTCAGGACGCGCCGGGAAGGGGCGTCTCTTCAAGTCTACAACTTGCGCGGGTTCGGCGGGAGCGCCTCTGCTAGCATGCGGAGAGACTTGGCAATGACCTCCAGCCCCCAGCCCGACCGTACTCCTGCGTCCGAACTGGTGCGCACGGAAGCACGTGCGCTGCTGGAGCTCGCAATGCGTCTGGACGGGCCCATGCAGTGCGCTTTTGCGCGGGCGACGGAACTGGTCGCGGACGCGGCTTCACGCGGTAAACGAGTGATTGTGCTGGGGATGGGCAAGAGCGGCTTGATCGCGCGAAAGATTGCTGCCACGCTATGCTCCACCGGCACACCAGCTCACTTTCTGCATCCGGCAGAGGCTCGGCACGGCGACCTGGGAATGATTGCGGCCGGTGATCTGATGATCGCGCTGAGCGCAAGCGGCGAAACGGAAGAGCTGCTGGAGTTGCTGCCGATGCTGGAGCGGCTTGGATGCACGCTGATCAGTTTGTGCGGTGCGGCAGAGTCAACCCTGGCCCAGGCCAGCACAGTGTGCTTGGACGCCAGCGTGGCGCGAGAGGCTGGTGCCTTGAACCTGGCTCCGACCGCCTCAACGACCGTGATGCTTGCGCTGGGAGATGCGCTGGCACTGGATGTATCGCATCGGCGCGGGTTCGAGGCCGAGGATTTCGCAGACCTGCACCCGGGAGGACGGCTGGGTCGCCGGCTGGCGCGGGTAAAGACGCTGATGCACACCGGCGATGCGCTGCCCCAGGTTAAGGCGGACACCGCCATGACCCATGTGATTCATGAGATGTCGGACAAAAAGCTGGGCTTGACGACCGTGACCGATGCAGGCCATAGGCTCCTGGGCATGATCTCCGACGGTGACTTGCGGCGTCTGCTGGAACGCGATGGACCCGGAGCGCTTGCGCACACGGCAGGCGAAATCA
>JAICMT010000383.1 GCA_025929125.1 Acidobacteriaceae bacterium
CTGCTCCGTGCTGCCAACGTCCACGCTGCTCCGGCTCACCACCAGACTCTCGTCGTACTCCAGTCCGTGCGCCGCCAGCGCCTCACGATATCCCTCGTACCGCTGCACCGCCGTGCTGGTATCGCGCCCGCGGATGTGCGCAATTCTCCGGCAGCCCACCTCAATCAGGTGTTCGGTGGCCATGCGCCCGATCGCCTTGTCATCCACTCCCAGAAAATGCGCATGAGCTCCGGGCACCTTCCGATCAAGCAGCACGAAAACGGCGTCCTGCTCCGGCTCTTCGAGCTCCGGCACCCGCGTCCGCGTCGATGCAATCACCAGAGCATCCAGCCGCCGCGCCTGCAGTTGCCGGATCTCGCGCGCTTCCAGGTCGCCGTCCTCCTCTGAGGCCGACACAATCAGTGAGTAGCCCTTGCTGCGAATCACAGCCGACAAAGACTTCGCGATCTCCGCAAAGAACGGATGGATCAGGTCCGGCACGATCAGTCCCACGAGGAAACTTCGCCCGGTTACCAGACTGCGCGCCAGAATATTGGGTTGGTAGTTCAGCTCCTTCACGCGCCGCAGGACGCGCTCGCGCGTCTCCTCGCCGATGTCCGGGTGATCCCGCAGCACTTTGGAAACCGTAACTATGGAAAGCCCAAGATCCTCGGCGATGTCTTTCATACGAATCGCCATATACGCCACTATACAGCCGAAACCCAGCCGCGCAGCTGAGTAACTTTGACGTTTACTTTAGAATGACATTCGAAATACCGCAGGATAGCCAGATCGCCCATGAATCGGTGAGACGGATACCTAAGATCCGTGATTCATATTAATGAGAACGGCCAAACTTAAAGCTGCAATATACGATCATCATCTCGCAGCATTCGTTCACACTCCCTGCTCCGAACGTTCAAACCCAAACACTAGCCGTTAGTGCCACCAGGCAAGCAGCTCTGAAGTATGACCCGCATCGCCATCACCGTCCTCGCTCTGGTCGCGCTGGTTCTGACTGTGGGCGCCGCTTACCAATACATCGAGACACGGATCGACTTCGGGAAGCATCCTGCGCCTGGCAAACTCATCGACGTCGGCGGCTACCGCCTCCACCTGCTCTGCATTGGGCAGGGTGCGCCAACAGTAATCTTCGAATCTGGAATTGCGGATGATTCGCTCACATGGTCCGCGGTGCAGCCCTCGGTCGCAAAGACGACACGCGCCTGCAGCTATGACCGGGCCGGATATGGATGGAGCGACCCCGGACCTGAACCCCGCGATGCCAGGACCAGCGCCCAGGAACTGCACAGGCTCCTGAAGAACGCGGGCGTGAGCGGCCCTTTCATTCTCGTGGGACACTCTCTCGGCGGCCTCTATGTGCGCGAGTACGCGGGGCTCTATCGCACTGACATCGTTGCCATGGTCCTCGTCGATGCTTCCGCCGTGCATTTGTACAAACGTATCGACCCGGCGGTTGCTCGCGCCAACGAAAGATTTCTTCGGCGGCAGGGCTACTTTGAGGACACCATGCGCTTCGGCTGGCCTCGCCTCAGCGGCTGGTGCGATCATTGGCCCGCGCCTGAGCGAGAGTTGAGGCGGACGACCGAATGCCGGTTGAGGCCATGGCTCACACACCTTCAGGAAATGAATGAATTTGACGTTTCGTCCGACGAAGTGTCGCAAACAGGTTTGCTTGGAGATATCCCGCTGATTGTTCTCACGGAGGGAACTCCCACCGCGAGTGACCAGCCAAACACGTTTGGCGCACTGCAGAAGGAACTCGTGCATCTCTCGACCCGTGGATCCCAACGGTTTGTTCCGGGAGGTCACATGATTCAGGTCGAACACCCTCAAGCAGTAACCAATGCTGTTGTACAGGTGATCGACCAGGCGCGACGTTCACCTCCGGCGCGGGCAGGGCGTGAGTGAAGTTCGGGCCAGGCCATCGCAACCAAGTGCCGACCCTTTTGATCCCGCGCAATTCCTGGAATGCTAAGCTGATCGCGCATGGCAACCTACACCATAGGCCCGGACAGGTTCGCTGGCTGGCAGGGCGCCGGACGCCAATTCGCGGCCGTCGCCTCAGGCTCCGGAGCCATCGGAGGTTTGTGCTGGATTGCCGCCCATGGAGGTTTCGGCCAGCTCCGCGCCGCGTCCGATCAGATCTTCATCTCCATCGTGCTCTGGGTTTCCCTGGGCCTGTGCGCACTGATGTCCCTCGCGGCGTTGGGCTCATTGGTGTATTCAGTTCGATCCCGGGGCATCATCACCGTGGACGACGTCGCCGTTCACCGGCGGCTTGGCAGGTGGCACACTCTCCTGCGCTGGGAAGAAATCGGGGGGTCCCTGCCGTCGATCGGCGGAGTCACACTGGTGTCCGTCGTTGGAAATCGACGCCTCGAAATTCCTCGCTCCCTCGACGATTTCCGCGGCTGCCTGGCAGAAATCAGAGCGCATAATCCCAGGCTCCAGACCCTGCAGAAACGGCCTTCTCGCCCAGCCCGAAACCTACGTCGATATTTTGCGCTGTATCTCGCAGTCAGTGGATCTGGATCTATTTTTCATCACCATTCCCTTAGCGTCAGACTAGAAATAGCCCTGGTTTGCCTCGCCCTTCTGGGCTTGTTTACCTTGACCAGCACGCGCCTCTCGCGTTCCCGTTGACTCGAAGTTGCCAGGCATTGGGACCGCTTTCGGCCAAAAACGCCGTGTCAAGCCCCCTCACTCCCTCAAATCCTGATAACCCCAATTGTGAGAACTCCTTAGGCCAATAATTTTGATGTAACACGAGTTATGCTCGACTTGATATCCTTAACTTAGGTGGAAAAAA
>JAICMT010000155.1 GCA_025929125.1 Acidobacteriaceae bacterium
AAAACAGCGCAATCAGAATGACCAGGGACAATGCACCAATCGCCGCCAACTTCAGAATCAGCCAGAACCTCATCTGCCGCCTCCTCGCATCGGGAAAATGTGAAGCCGGCCCCGAATGTCGAACTTTACAATACAAAGTTATAGCGAACTTTGCAACGTAAAGTTAAAGCTGGAGGAAGAATCTTTGCAGGATTCCGAGTTTTCGCTGAATACTCCTTACTTCACCCAGGCCATGCCGTCGCCGCGCTGGCCCACTTCGATCACCCGCGCCACCTTCCAGCTTCCCACCTCGACCTCAGCCACCTGGTGCCCGGGATATCCCGAGACGTAGGCGACCTTACCGTCGGGGCGCATGAGGATCTCGCCCTGGCCACCCGCGGGGAGATCGGTTGTGTGCACCACCTGCATCGTAGCCAGATCCACCACGGCCAACTGCTTGGCCCGGGGCATGGCGACCAGCAGGTATTTACCGTCAAGCGTCACGGCGGAGCCATAGCCTACCGAGGGCAGCGGCACCCACTGCTTCACGGCATTCGTAGATGTGTCGATCACTGCCATTCGTGGCTGGGTCTGGTCTGCGGTAAAGACCAAGCGGTCGTCGCGGGAGATGCAGATCCGCTGTGTACTGCCGGAGATCGGAATAATCGTGATGGTCTTGCGAGCTGCCATGTCCAGCACCGACACCGATCCGGGCCGGACATTCGCGGTATATCCGTGCTTGCCGTCATGCGAAACCACGAACATGTGAGACTGGTCGGCGCCCGTGGGAATCTGGCCTTCAATCTTCAGCGTCTTCGGATCGATGATGGTAATGGCGCGCTCCAGCTCGGTCGTCACGTAGAGTTTGCCGCTCACCGGGTCATACAGCGGCATGTGGGGCCGCACGCCGTGGCCGAAGTCCACCGTGCCGACGATTTTGCGCGATGCAAGATCAATGACCGATATGGTAGAACCGTCCGTCCCGGGGGCGCCGACGCCCGAATTCCCGTAGATAGGCACATACGCGGTGCTTCCGTCGGGTGAGGCGGCAACCTCGTGCCCGGTGACGCCTCCTACCGGGATGGTGGCAATCTCTTTTCCTGCGACGGGATCCACCACGCTGAGGGTGTGGTCGCCCTGGTTGGCAACCAGCAGCATTGGCCCATTCGCGGCGCCCGCCGCACCCATTCCCAGGGCAAGTGTGGCTCCGGCCAGCAACATTCTCGCGTACACAGGTATCTTCATAGAATCGAAACGATACAGTTGCCATCCAACTCTAGCAACCTATGCCGGAACTCCCCGAGGTCGAAACCGTAGCCAATGGCATGCACGCGCGTGTCGCGGGGGAGAGGATCGTCCGCATCTGGACCAGCGGCAAGCCCCAGACCTTCAAGACGCCTGAGGCGGAGTTGACCCAGGCGCTCACCGGCTCCGCAATCGAATCGGTGCGCCGCGTGGGCAAGACCATCGTGATGACGGTGAGCGGGAAGAAACAGGCGGTTGAGTTTCTGATTCACCTGGGGATGACGGGTCGCCTGCTGGTGTGCGACTCCGGCCAGCCGATGGCGCCCCACACTCACGCAATCCTCACGCTCGCCGACGGCCGCGAAGTCCGCTTCGTTGATCCGCGGCGCTTCGGCCGCCTCTCCATTCACAAACCGTCGGAGAAGAAGCCAGATGCGCCAGCCTCGTACACCGGCCCCGGCCGCGAACCACTCACGATCTCGGCGGACGATTTTGTCGCACTGTTCCGCCATCGTAAGACCCCCATCAAGGCAGCGCTGCTGAACCAGTCGCTCCTGCATGGGGTAGGCAATATTTACGCCGACGAGTCGCTGTTCCGGGCCGGTATCCGTCCACGCCGGCAGGCTGGCCGGCTTACCCGCGATGAGCTTCTCCGGCTGCGCAAGGCGCTCATCGAGGTCCTGCGGCAGGCCATCAAACTGGGCGGCTCCTCAGTCTCCGACTATGTGGATGCGGACGGTGTGCGTGGCTTTTTCCAGTTGCAGCACAAGGTGTATATGCGCGGCGGCGAACCATGCCTGGTGTGCAAAACGCCCATTCAGCGCATTACGCTCGCCGGGCGTGGAACCCACTTCTGCCCGAACTGCCAGCACTGAGTCTTTCCAGGCTAATCGGCCGGACGTGCGCTGACCGCGGCGCCGATGATGCGCGTCTCCTGCGCGTCGGACGCAATCTCGATGGTATAGCTCTGCAGCGGGCTCATCTTCACCATCTGGTGCAGATAGTCCTTCAGCAAGCCCATATCCACGAAGCGCACGTTGAAGCCCGCAAGGTAGAACTTGCCGGGCCCACGCAGGTGGATGGAGCTGGCCGTGGCCGCTGCGAGCGCCTTATGCCATAGTTTCTTGAACTCGCAGCATCGCGCGTCTCCGTTCCTGGCGGCTTCAAAGACCTCTTCCGGCTCCAAGTCGAGAAAGCGCAGCCGCATTGCCCGATGCCCCATGATGCCTTCCAGGTGGCCTCGACCTCCGCAGCCGCAGTAGTTCTCCTTCTCATCCAGGGTCACCACGGTGTGGCCGCCTTCCCAGACGCCGTCGGTGGCGGGATAGCGCCCATATCCGATCCCCACTCCCAGAGTCCACACCCGCACCACGGCATCCAGCCTGCCTGTCGTCGCGGCAATTCCCGCGGCAAATGCATCTGCGTCGTTCTGAATCGTCACGGGCGCGTCGATCCCTTCGGCTTTCAATGCTGCTCCCAGCATGTCGGCCATGCGCGCGCCTTTCAACTGCGGCAGGTTCGGAGCTTCTTCAATCACCCCGTGCCGCACCAGTCCCGGGACTCCGACTCCCACGCCGGCGATATCTGTGTGTGCGCCAACCGCCGCCTTCACCTGATCGCGCAGAGCCTCGACAATTCCATCCGCCGGCATCTCCACCAGCGCGTATTCATCCTCGTGCTCTTCCGGGAAGCATTTCAGGTCGCCTTCCAAACGGTGGTCCACCACCAGCCCGGCTACGACTCGCTCCGACAACGTCACGCCGACAATCTTTGCCATTGCCTCTGCCTCGAACCCACAACTGCGTACGTCCTACTCGAACTTTGCCACCCGGTTCAGCCCATTGAACGCCGCCACCTTGTAGCACTCCGCCAAGGTTGGGTAGTTGAATACCGTGTCGACGAAGTAGTTCAATGTGCCACCCAGCGCCATCACGGCCTGGCCGATATGCAGGAGCTCGCTCGCACCTTCGCCGATAATGTGCACGCCGAGTATCGCGTGTGTCTCGCGATGGAAGATCAGCTTCAGCCGTCCGGTCGTATCGCCGCGAATCTGGCCGCGGGCGATCTCGCGATAGTACGCCACACCCACCTCGTACGGCACATCCTCTTCGGTCAACTGCTCCTCGGTCTTGCCGATAAAGCTGATCTCCGGAATCGTATAGATCCCGTAGGGATAAAAGCTGGGATTGGAGAGAACTGTCTCATCTCCGAACGCGCGGGCGGCAGCAATCCGGCCCTGCTCCATCGAGACCGACGCGAGCGAAGGAAACCCGATCACGTCGCCGGCAGCAAACACATTCGGCGTCTTAGTCCGGAAGTCCTTGTCGACGGGAATTCTTCCGCGGTTATCTGCCTCGAGGCCGATTGCGCCGAGGTTCAGCTCGTCCACGTTGCCCTGACGACCTACGGCGTACAGCAGCGCATCTCCGGTCACGCGCTTCTTGCTCTCCAGGTTAGCGACTACCGTCCCGTCCGGCAGCTCCTCCACGGACTCCACCTCTTCGCCCAGGCGCATGGTCACGCGCGTGTCCCGGAGGTGATAACTCAGCGCCTCCACGATCTCCTGATCGGCAAACTCCAGCAGCTTCGGCCGGCGCTCAATCAGGGTCACCCGAACGCCCAGCGCCGAAAACATGCAGGTGTATTCCACCCCGATGACGCCACCCCCCACTACGATCATGGTCTTGGGCAGGTTCGGCAGCTCCAGCACCTGGTCGGAGTTGATAATGCTGCTCCCGTTGATCGGCACCTTGGGACTAGAGGCCGGCTTGGTGCCGGTCGCGATCAGTGCACTCTCGGTCTCGTAGACATTCGACCCCCGTGAGTTCGTTACCTTCAGGTGATTCGCGTCCACGAAGCTCCCGATCCCCACCAGCATGTCTACGTTATTCCGTGAGAGCTGCGCCTCGGTCACGTCTACCTCGGTCTTGATCACGTGCTGCACCCGGAAGGCCAGGTCCGCCATGGTGATCTTTTCCTTCACCCGGTAGTTCATGCCGTAGATCGACTTGTAGTTGTATCCAGAGAGGTGTAGCACCGCCTCGCGCATCGTCTTCGAGGGAATCGTGCCGGTGTTAATGCAGGAACCGCCCACCACCTCCCGCGACTCAATGACCGCTGCGCGCTTGCCCATCTTCGCCGCGTAGATCGCCGCCCGCTGGCCTGCCGGCCCGGAGCCAATCACGATCAGATCGTATGCGTTGTCCATGCGTGCCGGTACTCTCGCTATTCTTTTGGCCTGCGCAGCGACTCTGCGCCAGAGGCAGGGGCACTGCTGAATTCGACCCTACCATACCGCACCCGGGCGACTTGGGCGAGAGGCGGCGAGCACAGAATGTAGTGCGATTGCCCTGCTACGATCAATGCGAACTCCGGAGTCTCTGTTAGCACGCAAATGCTCAGGTATGCCATCACCGATCGCCTCCGGCTCGCCGCCAACGAGCCCGCACGCCGCGAAGCGCTGCTCAACCAGGCCCACGACTGCGCGGCCGAATACGTTGATTATCTTCAGCTCCGCGAGAAGGACCTCAGCGCCCAGCAACTGGCCGAGCTAGCCCGGGACCTCCTCCACGTTCTGCGAGCCACTGCGCATCCGGGCCGGACTCGCCTGCTCATCAACTCGCGCGCTGATATCGCCGTTGCCACCCGCGCCGACGGTGTGCATCTGACCTCAAACGAATCCGAGCTGACCCCCGATCAGATCAACTCGCTTTATGCCGCGGCCCACCTGCCCCAGCCGATTGTCAGTATTTCCTGCCACTCGCTGGCTGAAGTAATTCGAGTCCGAGCGCTGGGCCCTTCGCTCATCCTGTTCGGCCCGGTATTTGAGAAAGTCGTATCCGATCCTGCAACTGC
>JAICMT010000274.1 GCA_025929125.1 Acidobacteriaceae bacterium
ACCTCGCCCCCGAGGCACTCTGGCTGCTCTCCGATTTCCGCATACCCGCCGGTCCGCTGCGATTGCCCGCACAGGCTCTCGTCCGCATGCTCTATCTCGGCTTCCGAGTCCTCACCCACCTCCGCACGACTCACCTGCCCGACCACGCCGCTGCCTTATCCTCCATCGGCCTCAACCGAACCCACCGCCATCTCATTCTCGGCGGCCTGCTCACCACCGAGCTCTGGCAATTGAAGTCCTCCGCCCCTTCCGGCGTATAGTCCCTCCATGCACCTCCCCCCGCAGAAGCCGCACACCACCCAGCCGCCCGACCCCGTCCCCGACCCCGAACCAGCCAGCCCATCTCTCCCCGGGCCTGACCCCGCCGTCTACCACCCCAAGCAGCCAAAGCCTCCCCAAAGCTGAACCAGTGTCGACCCTACAATTGAAGGATGAACCTCTTCATCCTTCGTCATGCCAGCGCAGGAGTCCGCCGGGCCAATCCCCTCCTCGATCGCAAGCGCCCCCTAGATAAAGAAGGCAAGCGCCAGTGTCTCCAACTCGCCGAAGTGCTCAACCACATGAAGGTCTCATTCGACCTGATCGTCTCCAGCCCGCTGAAGCGCTGCATGCAGACTGCGTCCTTCGTCGGCACCGAGACGGGATACGAGGCCAAAATTCTGCCCTCCGCCGCCCTCGCCCCGGAAGCCTCTCTGCCACAGTTCCAGAACCTGCTGAGCGAGTGCTCCTCCTACGAGAACCTGCTGGTCGTCGGTCACAATCCCAACCTCACCGCGTTTCTCGCCGCTCTCATCGCGCAGACACCAACCGCCGCGCCGCTCCAGGCCGGCTCACGCCCGCCGGTCCGCCTTCGCAAAGGCTCTCTCGCCCGGCTCAGCTACAGTCGCGGTCCTGCCACGCTGCAGTGGCTGCTCGATCCGCGCACCGTTCGTGCCGTCTACGCCACCTCAACCACCAAGTCGCGCTCGAAGACCTCGCGGAAATAGTCCGCTTCCTTCTTCAGAGACCACGCCTCCAGCTCTGCGCCGCCGCGTCCCGGAACCAGGTCCAGCACCACGCGCTTTGGATACACCGACGGCTTCATGCGCACTACCGCACTTGCGCGGTCCTGGTTCAGTGCTGCCGCCAGCCGCAGCAGCACCACGGCCCGGGTGACATTGCTGTGCTCCTCCACCGGGACCGTTCGCATCACGCGGTCCATCGCATCCGGCCTGCTCTTCCCGAGATATCGCGCAATCGCACTCACCAGCAGCCTCTGCTCCGGAGAAAAGCCGAAGATCTCCGAGTTCGCGATGATGTACTGAGTATGCCGATGGTGCCCCTGGTGGTTCATGTACTTGCCAACGTCCTGCATCATTGCGGCCGATTCCAGCCACACCCTGTACTCCGGCGGCAACTCATGCACTCGGGCCAGTTCGTCGAACAGCTGCACCACGTGCTCCCGCACCGGATCCATCTTCTTCTGGTCTACCCCGTAACGCCGGCACACCTCCAGCACGCCCGCCCAGCGCTCGCTCTCCATCTTCTTGTGGACCGAGGCCCGCAGATCGCTCTCCGCCAGCATCTGCTCCAGCATCCCGTCCCGCAAGCCCAGCGGAGAATACCGAAAGCTCTTCAGCTCCATCCGTTCCATCAGATGGGCGTATACCATCGCACCGCCAATGATGATCTCCGAGCGCTTCGGACCAATTCCCGGAATCGAGGCGCGCTGCACGTTGCTCATCTTCGTCAGCTTGTCGACCAGCAGGCGCACGCTATCCGCCGTCGCCGTCGTCGGCCTCAGACGCTCGAAGCGCTTCGGCATCGCCTTTCGCACCGCCATCTTCTTCGTCAACGCCACACCCGCCTCGGTCAGCGCCGCCGCCGTCCCCGAAGTCGCAATCACCAGGCTCACTCGCGGAGTTCCCAGCTTCCGTTCCGCTTTTTTTAACTCGCGGTCGATAAACTGTTTCAGCCGTGCAATCTCCTCTTTCGTGGGAGGATCCGCATGCAGAAATTCCTGCTGCAGCCGCACCGCGCCAAGAGGCAGGCTCACCATCTCTTTCATCCTGCCCTGGTCGGAGAGTGTCACTTCGCAGCTTCCGCCGCCTAAATCGATCAGCAGGCACCGGGCCTTAGCGCCGGGTTCCAGCGACACTACGCCCAGGTGAATCAGCCTGCCTTCTTCCAACCCCGAGATCACCTCCACCTGCCAACCGGTCGCCGATTTCACCCACGCCGTAAAGGCTGCGCCGTTCCGCGCATCACGCATCGCGCTCGTCGCCACCACGCGGACTTTGTCCGTAACGTGCATCTGCACGGCCTTCTGAAATCGCTTCAGTGCGCGTATGGTGTTCGCCATCGCATCCGGGGAAATCATCCCCGTCTGGAACACGCTTTCGCCCAGCCGCACGACTTCGCGATCTTCATGCAATGTCTTCAGCCTGTGCTGTTGCACCGTCGCAATCTTCAGCCGCACCGAGTTCGATCCAATATCAATCGCAGCAAACGTTGGCATAGCTAGCACGATAAACGAGCAGAGCAGACCAGCTCTGGAAATCGCCTCATCGCCGGAATTCCCTCATCCCCTACACTCGCACTGTGGCTAAGTCCCTGAAGCTGCCTGCATGGATTTCCCTGTTTCTTGCTGCAGCCGGGCGCACTCGCGATCTGTGGAAAATCCAACCTGAAAACAATTTTTAGAAACCTCGCAACATTGGACTGCGTCTTTTGTTTAAGTACTTTATCGATGAGCACACTCATCCTCCCCGAAGCAGCTCGTATTGCGAGTCCGCCGGAGCCTTCCCACCGCAAGCGCGCGCTGGCGCTGCTGCTCGCGCTCTGGGCCATCGTCTTCCTCGCATCCCTCTGGACTCCGCCCGTCCTGGACGACGCAGACGGCACCCATGCCAACGCCGCGCGTCAGATGGCTCTCTCAGGCGACTACGTCACTCTTCGAGTCAACGACGTCCGCTATCTTGAAAAAGCGCCGCTGCCCTACTGGATCGCAGCCGCGTCCATCCGCCTCTTCGGCGTCAATGCCTTCGCCGTTCACCTGCCGCAGGCGGTTGCCGTGCTGCTGCTCATGCTCCTTGGCTTTCGCTGGACGCGAGAAAGCTATGGGGACCGCGCCGCACTCTATACCGGCCTCGCCGTGCTCACCGCAGCCGGCGTTTTCCTCTTCACCCGTGTCTTCATCCCGGACATCCTCCTCTCCTACCTCCTGGCCGCGTCGCTCTACTGCTTCCTCAAGTGTCTTGAGCCAACGCGTGGGGCGGCGCTCCATGACAAGTTCGACCACACCCGCAACAGCAACGCTCAAGCCCTTTATGCATACGGTCTCTGGGCTTCCATGGCTCTCGCTGTTCTCACCAAGGGCCTGGTAGCGCCTGTCTTCGTGCTCGGCGCGGGGATTCCATACCTGCTGCTCACGGGCCAATTCCGAAAGTGGCGCGCGCTGCGCCCCTTCTCCGGCCTGCTTCTCTTCTTCGCGAGTGCTGCGCCCTGGCACATCCTGGCCGGGCTGCGAAATACAGGGGGCATGAACGGCCACGGCTTCTTCTGGTTCTATTTCATTAACGAGCAC
>JAICMT010000388.1 GCA_025929125.1 Acidobacteriaceae bacterium
GCCACGCTTTGATTTACCCTTGAACCCGACAGTGATGAATCAGGAAACGACGAATCCGGCGCGCAAACGCGTCCTGAGCGGCATGCGCCCGACCGGCAGGCTGCACCTGGGCAACTACATGGGCGCGCTCAAGAACTGGATTGGTTTGCAGCACCAGTACGAGTGCTACTTCTTTATCGCCGATTACCACGCGCTGACGACCGATTACGCGGACACCTCCGCGCTGAAGCAGAACGTAGCCGAGGTGGTGCTCGACTTTCTGGCTGCGGGACTGGACCCGGCGCTGTGCACCATCTTCCGCCAGAGCCGGGTACCGGCGCACTTCGCTCTGAACGACCTGCTGGCCATGATTACTCCGCTGAGCTGGCTGGAACGGGTGCCGACGTACAAGGACCAGCAGGAGCAACTGCGGGAAAAGGACTTGGCGACCTACGGGTTTCTGGGGTACCCGTTGCTGCAGTCGGCAGACATTCTGCTGTATCAGCCGGAGTTCGTGCCCGTGGGCCAGGACCAGGCGGCGCACGTGGAGATCACGCGAGAGATTGCCCGCCGCTTCAATCACCTGTACGGCGCGAAACGCAGCGTGCTGGTCTCCGCGGGGTCGGACAAGGAACGGCTGGCCGAGCTGGAGCAGCAGGACGACGTGCGCCAGATTCTGCCCGAGCCCAAGGTTCTGCTGACGCCAAGCCCCAAGCTGCCGGGCACCGACGGCCGCAAAATGTCCAAGAGTTATGGCAACACGCTCTTGCTGAGCGACCCTGAAGCGGAGCTCCGCGCGAAGTTGAAGACCATGGTCACCGACCCGGCTCGCGTTCGCCGTACCGACCCCGGCAACCCAGAGATCTGCCCGGTCTTTGACCTGCACAAGGTCTTCTCGGCGCCTGAGGTTCAGGCCAATGCCGCAGAGGGCTGCCGGACGGCTGGAATCGGGTGCATCCAGTGCAAGACCTGGGTGGCGGATGCCATCGTGGCGGAGCTTGCGCCGATGCAGGAACGGCGTCGGTACTTCGAAGCCAACCCAGGCGAGGTCGCAGCGATCCTCGAGGACGGTGCTCAGCACGCAAATGCGCGGGCCGCCCAGACCATGCAGCAGGTCTACGCCGCCGTAGGACTGGACTAACCGATGGCAGACGACTCGATCCTGAATAGACCCGAGACGGCGCCTGAAACAGGCGGCGCTTCCGATCTGGTGAGCGCTGCGGAGCCGTTCGAGCTTCGGCCTGTCGCTGTGCCGCCTTCGGAGCCAGTGGCGAAAAAAACGGCGCCGGCGAAACCGGATGAGGCCTCGCAGTCGCCATTTTCAGTGACGGTGGGGCAGGTGTACGACGGGCCCCTCGACCTGCTGCTGGATCTGATCCGCAAGCAGAACATCGACATTTACGACATCCCCATCGCGCTGTTGACGGCGCAGTTTCTGGACTACTGCCACCAGTTGAAGCAGACCGACGTGGATGCGGCGGGCGAGTTCATTTACATGGCATCGCTGCTGATCCACATCAAGTCGAAGATGCTGCTGCCACGCGATCCGTCGGATGTCACTGGCGCGGATGCGGAGGACCCACGGCGCGAACTGGTGGAGCGGCTGCTGGAGCATGAGCGCTTCAAGGCTGCGGCGCAGATGCTGCTTCAGAAGCAGCAAGTAGAGGACGCGACCTGGACTCATCCCGGGATGAAGAGCTTCTTGCGGGAGCAGGCGGCTGCGTCAACCGATGGCGTGACCGGCACCGAACAGGAGATTGCGGCTGACACCCTGGACCTGGTGCGGGTGTTCCAGGAGATGCTGACGCGCATGCGCGAGCGGCCGGTGCTGGACGTGAACGAGGAGTCCGTGACGGTGGCGCAGATGCTGGATTACGTGAAGCGCCGCCTGGTGCTGGAGGATAAGCCGGTGAGCCTCAGACGCATGCTGCACAGCACTCACTCAGAGCGCGCGCTGATCTGCATGTTCCTGGCGCTGCTGGAGTTGGTCCGGCTGCAGGCGGTGCTGTTGCATCAGCCAAAACAGCTGGGCGACATCCTGATCAAGAAAGCGGACGGGTTTGACCAGGTCTTTGCCGATCAGTCGCAGGCCCGCGACGATTGGCAGTAAGCGGAAGTAAAGGAAGCCGCCCGGATCGCCATAGAGTTGTATCCTAACCTCTGACCCATGAGCCTGAAAGCCAAGATCGAAGCAGTTATCTACGCGTCGGAAGAGCCGGTGACCCTGGCCCAGTTGATGGGCCTGCTGGGGCAGGAGGGCCAGGCGGAGCTGGACCGCGCCGATGAGACGCAGCCCACCCTTGCCCTGGACGAAGATACACCCATCGTCGCGCATGACCCCTCGGGCCTCGCAGACGCGCCCTCGGCGGAAGCGGCTGCCGAGGCGTACACGGAATCGGTGGTTGAGTCCGAGGCCGGGAGCGTACCAGGAGCGACGGAGGACCCGGTCGCAGCCGAAGCTGACGCGGGATCGCAGCCCGGCCAGGCCGAAGTGGCTGCAGCCAAAGCGGAGAAGGCCCGGAGCGCACGCCTGCGCGGCTTCTTCCGCAGCCTGCTGAATGAGCTCATCGCAGAGTATGCCGGGTCGGAGCGCGGGCTGGAGATTCGCGAGATTGCCGGCGGCTTCCGGTTTGCCACCAAGCCGGAGTATCACGATACAGTGCGTGGCTTCGTGAAGTCGCTGAAGCCGCCGCTGAAGCTGAGTCTGCAGGCGCTGGAGACGCTGGCCGTGGTGGCGTACAAGCAGCCGGTAACGGCGCCAGAGATCTCGGAGATCAGGGGCGTGGACTCGTCGGGC
>JAICMT010000431.1 GCA_025929125.1 Acidobacteriaceae bacterium
AAGATCAGCACCCCGGCCACCATCTCGATCACGCCGACGATGTGCATAAACCCGGCCGGCGAAAGGTGCAGCATTCGCGGGACCAGAGGGTTCAGGTACATCTCCCAGTTGGTCAGCAGGTTGAAGAACTTGTCCAACCCGGCCACGATCGGCACCAATCCCAGCGTCAGCCAAAGGGTTCGCCACGCAACGTTCAGTCTTGCATCCAGTTCCATATCGTCCTCCACTGCACAATGGAGCCCGGCTGCAGCTAACCGTTACAAAAAACAGCATGTAACCAACGCCGTCCTCGGAGGTCTATTGTGTGTATGGCCTCAGTCCAGGCAATGCCGCAATCTCGAATCATGGAACAAGCCCAGCGGGAACAGTGGACCGACGAGGAGATCGTCGCGCGCATTCTCGCGGGCGATGTCATGGTCTTCGAGATCCTGATGCGCCGCCATAACCAGCGCATCTATCGCGCGATCCGAAGCATTCTCCGCGGCGACGAGGAGGCCGAGGACGTGATGCAGGAAACGTACGTGCGCGCGTATGAACACCTGAGCCAGTTCGAGGGCCGCGCGCGCTTCTCCACCTGGATCACTCGCATTGCCGTAAACGAGTCCATCCGGCGGTTACGCATGAGAAACAGGGTGGAACCGTTAGCGCCGGAAGAAGTCGAGCGGGAGTATGACGCCATGCCAGCAAACCAGGAAACATCCCCGACGCCGGAGGCGCAGGCCTCTCGCCGCCAATTAGCTTCCCTCCTGGAGAAGGCTGTGCTCGCTCTGCCCGACGGCTACCGCTCGGTAGTGATGCTGCGCGATATCGAGGACATGAGCACCGCGGAAACAGCCGAGGCCCTCTCGCTCTCGGAATCCAACGTAAAGGTTCGACTCCACCGCGCCCATGAGCTACTCCGCGACGAGCTGCTCGCCATGACCCACGCCGCCGGCGCCGAAGCCTTCGGCTTCCACGCCATCCGCTGCGACCGCGTGGTGAAAGCCGTGATGGAACGCCTGGTGGGCTAAGGCAGCTTCACCCTCCACGACTCGCTCCCTCCAGCAAATCCGCACCCCCGACCGCAATTGACAACTATTCGGAAATCGATATATCGTTTTTCGACTATGAGCCCCGACAGCGCCGATCACCTGCCGCTTTCTCCCGCCACCCTCCACATCCTGCTCGCGCTGGCCGCCGGTGAACTCCACGGCTACGCCATCATGCTGGAGATCGCGCGCCAATCCGGCGGCCATTACAAGATCGGTCCCGGCACCCTCTACGACGCCCTCAAGAAGCTGCTGAACGACGGCCTGGTCGATGAGATCGACGCACCCGAAGAGGGCCGCGCACGGCGCAAGTACCGGCTCACCGATCTCGGAAACAGTGTGCTCGCCGCCGAGGTAAGCCGCCTCGACGGAGTCCTGCGTCAGGCGCGCCGCGCTCTTCGGCTCAACGAGAGGAGGTCGTGATGGCGAACAAGGCTGCGCAATTCATTTACCGCTGCATCGTGAACCTGCATCCACCGGCATTCCGCGATAAGTTCGGCCGCGAGATGCTGCTCGACTTCCAGGAGGGTGCCGCAGGCCTGGGCTGCACGCGCTTCTACGCCGATGCATTGATCTCCCTTGGCCGTCAGTGGCTGCACACTCCGGCAAGCGCCGGCTTCGAGCCCCGATCCGACGCCTCACCCCTGCTCAACGGCCACTACGCCATGATCCGCAATCCGCCGCTGACGCCGCTGGAGTGGTGCCGCGGACTGGTCGCATCCGTCACCCTGCTCGTCCTCTGCGGCTACTGGCTCGGCGCCGGGTCGCGCATCCCGCGGGATACCGGCATCGTGTACGCCGCCAGAAAAGTGGCGCAGGCCGCACAGAGCCGCCCGCCCGCATCCCCGGATGAATCGAGCGCCACCCCCGCTACGGTACGCCGGGACTTCAAGCAGTTTGACGTCGCCTCCGTCCGGGAGAGCAAGGCCGGAACAACCTACGTGAGCTTCCCCTTCGGAGCAGACGACACCTACCTGCCGACGCATGGGTTTATGCAGATGATCGGCCTGCCTCTGGGCGCCTACATCCAGTTCGCCTACAAAATGACTCCCGCCCAGATCGTTGCGCTCGAGACAAAGTTCCCCGACTGGGCTCTCTCCACGCGATACGACATTGAGGCCCGCGTCGAAGGTGAGCCCACCAAGGACGACATGCGAACCATGCTGCGCGCGCTCCTGGCGGACCGGTTCAAGCTGCAACTGCACGCGGTCACCGCAACCGACAAGGTCTATGACCTGGTGCTCGCCAGGCCCGGTAAGACCGGACCTGCACTCCAGGAACATCCCGGCAGCGACCCCGATTGCAAACTGGACAGCGCCCGCGACAGTGCCCATGACAGCTCCGCCCCTTGCGGAACCATTCTGCAATCGGTATCGGGAGCCGGCCTCATGCGAATGACC
>JAICMT010000475.1 GCA_025929125.1 Acidobacteriaceae bacterium
CAAGAGGCAGCGGCCCCAAGATGGTGCGCTCTCGCCGGCCTGACGCTCGCAATTGCGGCCACACTGAATACTCACTACTTCGGCGTCCTGCTGCTTCTGCCGATTGCCGCCGCAGAGCTCTGGCGCACTGTCACGCATCGCCGGCTGGATGGCTCGATGGTTGCCGCAATACTGCTCGGAGCTTCCTCCATCGTCTTCACGCGGCCCTATATGAAGGCGGCGGCCGTCTTCCGCAGCCATTACTACAACCAGGGCAGCGTCGGGCTGCACGATATCACGCGCGCTTATCGCTCCATGCTGGTGGACTACACCAGCCTTCCCATGACCGCGCAGCGGGTGTGGGCAACGGTTCTGGTTCTTTTCGCCGCCGCGTTGGTGCTCGGATGTTTACGCGCCGCACGCCGATCTGCCATCGATCCTGCCGTCTGGATCTTGCTTGCCACCCTTGCCGCGCTTCCGTTTGCCGGATACCTGCTGGCGCGCTTCGTCACCCACTCGATTGAGGTCCGCTACGTACTTGGTGCGCTGGTCGCCATCAGCGCTTTGCTGTCGATCGCGGTTGCACGATGGCTCTCCAGCGATCGGCTCTTTTCCATCGCGATGGCCGTCATTGGTCTCGCTCTGCTCATCGGGGGAGCCGTGCGCATCCGCCCCGAGCAAGCGCGCTCAGCCGAGCGGCTCGCCTCCCTCATACTTCCCGAGGAGGCGAGCAGTTTCCTCCGGCGTAACCCCGACCGGCATCTGTACGTGCAGGATATGGGGGCCTTTGAAGAGGATCGCTTCTATATCGCGGACCCTGATCTGAAGTCCCGAATGACCCTTGTCTACTCGGCCGCCGAGGAGCTGCGTTGGAACCAGCATGACACCATGGCGCTGACGGCTGAGCATCTGCAGCACTTCACCTCGCTCCCCATCGTGCCTTACGAGCAGGTCCGAACCCTGCCCGGCGAGCAGCTCTTCCTGCTGCGCCATAGTGGCTGGGACTGGACCGATCAGGCGCTGTCCGCAGATCGAGCTGAGGTCCGGGTGTTCGGGCATGCCTTCGGGGGTGATATCGCTCTCGTGCGCTTCCACGAACCGCGATAACCGCTGCACCGCCTGAGCCTGCCGGCCCGGCTGATAAACTGAACCCTTATGAACAAGCGTTCCGGCAGCCAGATTCGGGAAGACTTTTTGCGGTTTTTTGAGAGTAAGAAGTCCCCGGCGACAGGCCAGGGACATCGGCGTGTGCACTCCTCTTCGCTGGTGCCGGCCAACGACCCGACCCTGCTGTTCACCAACGCCGGCATGAACCAGTTCAAGGATGTCTTCCTCGGTGCCGAGCGCCGCGATTACACCCGCGCCGCCAGCAGCCAGAAATGCGTTCGCGCCGGCGGCAAGCACAACGACCTCGAGAACGTCGGATTCACTCGCCGCCACCACACCTTCTTCGAGATGCTGGGCAACTTCAGCTTCGGGGACTACTTCAAGCGCGAAGCCATCGCCTACGCCTGGGAGCTGCTCACCGGCCCAGAGTGGTTCTCCATCGATCCCGCCCGCCTTTACGTCACCATCTTTGAAGGCGACGCCAGCGTTCCCCGCGACAGCGAGGCCGAGCAGTACTGGATGGAGGTCGGCGTCCCCAAAGAGCGCATCTTCGAGATGGGAGCCAAGGACAACTTCTGGCAGATGGGCGAGACCGGCCCCTGCGGCCCGTGCAGCGAGATCTACTACGACTTCGGCCTGTCCGCCGGCGACGATCCCGCGGTCGGCAAGCCATTCCCGGAGGATGAATCCCGCTACGTCGAAATCTGGAACCTGGTATTTATGCAGTTCGACCGCAGCGTCGACGCAAAGGGCGTGGCCACGCTCACCCCACTGCCCAAGCCGTCCATCGACACCGGCATGGGCCTGGAGCGCATCGCGTGCGTGCTTCAGGATGTCGTCTCCAACTTTGATACCGATTTGTTCGTCCCGCTAATCGAGCGCGCGAAAGAACTCGTTGGGGGCATCCAGGCGGCGGACGACAGAACCACGGCCAG
>JAICMT010000259.1 GCA_025929125.1 Acidobacteriaceae bacterium
CGAGGACATGCAGATTCCCTCGACGCATCAGCGGCGCGTTCGGTGCTAAGCTGTGGTCCACAGCCGAAGTTCGAGGTGATGGATGATCATCGAGTACACGGGACGACAGACAACGGTAACCCAGAAGTACAAGGCACTCGTGGAGTCTGGGCTGAATCGGATTGAAAAACTGGTGAACGGTGCGGCGTCAGCGAAGGTGGTGCTGACAGCCGACAAATACCGGCGGATTGCGGACATTACAGTGATGCAAGGAGACCACAGCATCGCAGCCGCTTGCGAATCCAGCGAGATGGCAACTGCGCTGCGGGACGCGCTTGAGAAAATCGAGCAGCAGGCCGTGAAGCAGCGCAAGCGCGCTGTAACTGTGGCGCGACGTTCCAAGCCGGAGACGCCGTCGATTCTGGCTGCGGGCTAGTGCCTGCGCGTCAGGTAAGCAGGAAAACCGAAGCTCGTCCAATTGAAAAATAGGCAGACAGTTTGTGTTTCCTTCGGCCGGCCATGCCTGCTGCACCGGGGCTGGCTGGCGGAATGGCACAAATTTGCGGGGTGCTAGGATTCCTCCATGGCGTCCAAGAAAGTTGCGGCCAAGGGCAAGAAGGTCGCGAAGTCAAGGCAGAGCCGGAGCAAGCGCACAACCCAATCCTCGGGGCATCCGAAGAGCGACGAGCTGGTGATCCTGACGGGGATGTCCGGATCCGGCAAGCTATCGGCGTTGAAGGCATTCGAGGACCTTGGCTACTACTCAGTTGATAACCTGCCGCTCGAACTTATCCCAAGGTTTGCCGATCTGGTGCGGCAATCGAGCGAGATTGATCGCGCGGCGCTGGTCGTCGATGTTCGCGAGGGGATGAACCTGGAGAGATTCCCCGCGATCCTGCGGAAGGTGCGGCAGGTTATTCCGACGTGCGTCGTATTTCTGGAAGCAAGTGAAGATGCCCTGGTGCGCCGGTTTTCCGAAACGAGGCGGCCGCATCCAATGGGCCGCGAAGAGACGGTCGTGCATGGAATTCGAGCCGAGAAGAAGCGGCTGGATCCGATACGCAACGTTGCGGACATCGTGCTGGACACCACGAAGTTCAATGTTCACGAGCTGCGAGCGCATATCCAGTCTCGATTCCAGCGCGAGACTGGAAAGCCGGACCTGACGATCTCGTCCAACAGCTTTGGGTTCAAGAACGGTGTGCCGGCGGATGCGGACCTTGTCTTCGACGTGCGATTTTTGCCGAATCCGCACTTCGTGCCCGGGTTTCGTAAGCTGACTGGGCGCCATCCTAAGGTGGCCAAGTATGTTCGGAGCTTTCCGCAGACGCGGGAGTTTCTGGACAAAGCGACCGAGATGCTGAAGTTTCTACTGCCGCACTATGTTGCCGAAGGAAAGAGCTATTTGACGGTCGCATTCGGATGCACAGGCGGCCAGCATCGCTCTGTGTTTATCGCCGAGGAGATGAAGAGGCGACTCGAGGCAGAGGGACGGCGGGTGAGAACGGTGCATCGGGATATGCCGCGTTGAGCGCCATTTGCGGCCACGCAGGAGCAGAAAACACTAGAATTGAGGGAGTGATTTACTTCCGGCAGCCCGGGACAGGGAAGGTGTGCGCATGAAGCGCATCTGGCGGCTCCTGGTGTATGCACGGCCGTATGTGCTGTACTCGCTGGGTTCCGTGGTGCTGATGGCGATCGTCGGAGCCATGTCGGCGCTGCGGATTGCGTTGATCAAGCCTATCTTCGACAAGGTCTTGCTGCCGCAGAATCAGAGCGCGGACTTTCTGCTGTTGAAGATTCCCGGGACACACCGAACCCTGGACCTGCACTTTCTGGTTCCCAACGCACTGCACAACGCATGGCCTGTGGTGGCCTATCTGCTGGTGGTTTCAGCGCTGGTGAAGGCCGTGTGCGACTATGCCGGCACTTACCTGGTCAACTACGCCGGCTTTGGCATGATTACGGATCTGCGCAACGATCTGTACGAGGCCATCATTCGCAGGTCGGTCGCATTTTTCCAGAAGCATTCCACGGGTACGCTGCTCTCCACGGTCATCAACGACATCGAGCGGGTGCAGTACGCGCTTTCGACGGTGCTGGCGGATTTTCTGCAGCAGTTTTTCACGCTTATTTTCATAATCTGCGTTGCGATGGCCTATGGTGGCTGGCTGTCGCTGGTGCTGCTGCTGTTTATCCCGGTAGTGGTGCTGTCGGCGCGCCGCATTGGTCGAGGCGTGAGGAGCACGACGCGAACGGGCCAGGACAAGCTGGCCGAGATCCAGAACATTTTGCACGAGACCATCACCGGAAATCGGATTGTGAAGGCTTTCGGGATGGAACTCTGGGAACTGGCGCGGTTCAGGCGGGCTGCACGGCGGCTCTTCCATGCCAATCTGCGGTCGGTCAGCGTGCAGGCGATCAGCTCGCCTCTGATGGATGCGATCGGAGCGGTCGCGATTGCGCTGCTCTTATTTTTGGGGCGGCAGGAGATTCTGCACGGCACAATGACGCTGGGCGATTTTCTCCTGTTCATTGTGGCGGTTTTCAGTCTTTACGATCCGATCCGGAAGTTTGCAGCGTTCTACAACAGCTTCCAGCAGGCATTGGGAGCGAGCGAAGAGATCTTCCGCTTTATGGAATCGCAGGACGATGTCGTGGAGAAGAAGCGCGCGGTCGTGCTGAAGGGCTTCAACGAGTCTTTCGTCTTCGAGAACGTGGGCTTCGCTTATGAAGCTGACGGCGAGTTGAAGCCGGTGCTGCGCGGCATTGACCTGACGGTCAACCGGGGTGAGGTGGTCGCTATTGTTGGGCCGAGTGGGTCAGGCAAGTCGACGATGGTGAACCTGATTCCGCGCTTCTTCGACGCGAGCAGCGGCAGATTGCTGATTGACGGACACGATGTGCGCGATGTGACGATCGCGTCACTGCGCAAGCAGATCGGGAAAGTGACGCAGGAGACGATCCTCTTCAACGATACGGTTCGGAACAACATCGCCTATGGCCAGCCAGATGTTCCGCTGTCGAGGGTAGAAGCGGCGGCGCGGATGGCGCTCGCCCATGACTTCATCCTGCGCATGCCGGAAGGGTATGACACGGTGATCGGCGAGAAGGGCGTTCGCCTCTCGGGTGGCGAGCGGCAGCGGCTTGCGATTGCGCGGGCGATCCTGAAGAATGCGCCGATTTTGATCCTGGACGAGGCGACCTCGGCCCTGGATACGGAGAGTGAGTCTTACGTGCAAGCGGCGCTGGCCAATCTGATGGAGGGTCGAACCGTTTTTGTGATTGCGCATCGGTTGTCCACCGTCCGCAGGGCGGACCGCATTCTTGTGCTGGAAGAGGGCCGGATTACCGAGACGGGGACGCACGAGCAGTTGCTGCAGCGGTCGGGAACCTATCGCCGGCTGTATGATTTGCAGTTTGAGTCCGAGCCCCTGGACCGCCGCGCAGCGACGGAATCTGCGGAGGCGGAAGTTCTGGAAGGAATTCAGTGAGCAATGCAGAGATGAAGTCGGCAACGCGCCGCGTGTACTCGATGACTGGATATGCCACGATCCAATCGACCACGGAAGATGGACTATCGTTCACGCTGACGCTCAAGAGTGTGAACCATCGCTTTCTGGACCTGAATATGCGGTTGCCGGGAGACTGCGATGCGGTGGAGCTGTTGCTGCGGCGCCTGCTCAAGGAGAGCATCAAGCGCGGCCATGTGGACGTGACGCTCTACTTTGAGCGCAGGGTAAAG
>JAICMT010000070.1 GCA_025929125.1 Acidobacteriaceae bacterium
ATTTATGGCGACCGGCACACGGTGATCGACGACGGCGTTTCCAAGCGGATCACGCTGAAGAAAGGGCCCAACGCGATTCGGACCGCGGTGGTGAACGGTGGCGGAGCCACCGACTTCTGCGCGCGCTTTCTGGATGAGCACGACAGGCCGATCAAAGGCTTGACCATCACGTTGAGCGAGCACCCCAGCAGCGGCATGGTCACTCATCGAGCGGTGGCCAAGAAGGCCGGCGAGTAGAGGCCAGGCTTCACGGCGATTGCGGCTTTGTAACGGTCCCCACAAGCACCGACGTCGCCTCTAACGGAACAGCCGTGGGGCGAAGTCGTTCAGGTCACGCCTCCAGGTGAGCCACTCATGCGCCGTGCCCGGCGATGAGAAGAACACATATTTCACGCCAGCCTTCTCCAGCATCGCGCGGAAAGACCCGATCGCCGCGGGGAAGGGATTCGGTTCCTGCGTTCCCATGCCCAACCAAAGCAGCTTCACGCGCTGATTGAAGGCAGCTCCATCCTTGAAGACGCCGTTGTAGGCGCTCGCCGCATCCAGCGGATCGGTGCTGAGGCCGTTCATGGTTCCGCTGAATCCGGCCATGTAGGCGAAGGTGTCCAGGTGATCGGTAGCCACGTGAAGCGCCTCATTGGCTCCCATGGAGAGTCCGGCCATGGCTCTGTGATCGCGATCCGGGATGGTGCGGAAACCTGAGTCGATCATGGGGATCACATCCTGCGTGATCACGTCGCCGAAGACCTTCATGTCGGCGTTAGCCGCGGGTGGAGCGAATGCGCCGGCCGCTCGCGATGCGTAGCCATTGTCCATGACGATGATCATGGGGACAGCCTTCTTTTCGGCGATCAGGTTATCAAGGATCAGGTTGGCGTGCCCCTGGAAGGTCCACCCGGTCTCATCCTCGCCCGATCCGTGCTGCAGATACAGCACCGGATATCGCGCTGCGGGATTGGAGTCGTAATCCGGTGGCGTGTAGATGAAGCAGCGCCGCCACTGACCGGTAAACTTCGATCGATAGATGCGGATGCGGACGTCGCCGTGCGGTACATCTTGGGTGAGGTAGTAATCGGGGCCGTCCTCCGGCACCTCGATCCCGCTGGCGTCCTTGCCGGTTCCGAAGTACGCGTGGCTTCCCGGATCGTTCATGCGGACTCCATCCGCATCGAGCGCGTAGTAATGGAAGCCCTCGACCAGCGGCGGAGTGGTAACAGTCCAGTTGCCGTCCTTACCTCGGGTCATTCGATACTTCTTCCCGCTGATGTCCACATCGGCGGAATGTGCAGTTGGGGCGGTGAGCTGGAAGGCGACGCTGTGGTCCGAAAGCACGCGAGGATATTGTGCGCCCATCACATTCGTGGAAGCCGGGGGAGCGTCCTCGATCTCGGCGGCACGGGTGCCTTCGGGCGAGCGGCGCCACGCGAAGTAGCTGTTCAGTGTCTTCAAGCCCGCTTCATTGGGGACGGGCCCGGTATGCGGCGTGCCGGCGAAATACATCAGCTGCGGGTTCTGGTCGCTGAAGGCGGGCCACTGCGGCATGCCCTTTCCGTTCGGGTCGCCGTACTTGGCGAAGTTGGTCCAGTAGGTCACCATGGCATCCGAGATGACATGGTCCGCGGCAGATGGCTGTTCGTTGTGCAACTCGTTCAGATGCCCGAAGACATAGGGGACCTCCCGGCCGTGAGGGGCTCCGTGACCGGCTTGTGGCGAATCGGCCGCGTACTCCGGATGCTGGTCGAAGTAGTAGTAGTAGACGTGGGACTTGCCCGTCTCCGACTGGAGCTTCGCCCAGATCCAGGTATGCCAGCCAAAGGCCGAATCGCGGCTCAAATCCCGAGCGGTCTTTGGAACGCCGCTTTCGCCTGCCGGGTAGGCTTTTAGCAGGTCGTCTGCGAATTCGGCATAGCGGCGTCGAACGCCGGCGACGTACTCGTTCCCGGTGCGGTCGCGCGAAAAGCTGGCACCCTCATCGGAGTTGTAGCCGATGAGCACGGGTACATCGTTGTATTGCTTCTGCTGGTAGAGCGTGTACTCGTCCGTCGGGATCACCCAGCCATCGATGATGGGCCATGCCAGACCGCGAGTGGCCGCTACCAGCTTCTGCGGCGGCAGACTACGCAACTCGGCAAGCGAGGACGCTCCAGCGTTGCGTGCGAAGTCCACACCATTTCGCTCGGCCTCGGCAAGTGAGCGCATGTTCTCCCCGGACTGCCCTGCGGGACGGGTCGAGCCGAAGGAACCGCCACTTTCGGAGACTGCTCCCTGAAACAGTCCTTTCGCCAAGGGTGAGGCACACAGCATGCTCACGGCAATGCCTCCGGCCGACTCGCCGAAGATGGTCACCTTGTTGGGATCTCCGCCGAATGCGGCAATGTTCTTCTTGACCCATTGGAGTCCGGCGATCATGTCCAAGAGGCCGTAGTTGCCGGACACGTGGTCTGGGGACTCTGCGCTCAGGGCAGGATGCGCGAGGAAACCCAGCGTGCCTACGCGATACGAAATGCTGACCAGCACGACTCCTTTGCGCGCCAGCACCTCTCCGCTGTAGGTGGGAATCGAGGTAGCGCCGGCATTAAACCCGCCTCCGTAAATCCACACCAGCACCGGGACCCGGGCCGCTGGCGACTTCGCTGGACTCCAGACGTTCAGGTAGAGGCAATCCTCGCTCATCGTGGAAGCATCCCCCGCTTGCACGCACTGCGGAGCAAATTTGTCTGCAGGCCGCACGCCGTTCCAGGCAGCAGCAGGTTGAGGCGCACGCCAGCGCAAATCACCCACCGGCGGTGCGGCAAACGGAATACCTTTGTAAACCGTGAGTCCGTCTTCCCGCGTGCCTTGCAGGACACCTTCTGCAACCTTTGCGGTTTGTGCTGCCGCATGCATGGACGGCAGGGTCAGCAGTAAAGCAACTGTAAGCAAAACGGATCTCACCATGGATTTCTTTCTCCTGAACGTGCTTTGAACCTTGGGGGCGCGTGATTCAGCCCGGCTTCGGCACCGCTCATCTTAGCGGAGCGGCAGTCATAGCGGAAGGCAGTGCGTTCTCTAAGGCGATGATCCCCAGCGCAGCAGAGCATGCTCACCGGCCCGATTGGAAGGCCTTCAGCAGTCGGCGGCTGGCCGCATGAGGCGTAATGCGCCCGCGGCGCACGTCGTCTTCCAGCTGCGGGGTCAGTTCGGAGATGGACGGTACAGAGTTGAAGATTTCGCTCAGCCCGCCTGAGATCAGCTCGCGCATCCATTGCAGATTCCCGAGGGCACGCCGCTCGGCACTCCTGCCGGAGCTCTCCAGCTGGGCCTCATGATCGAGCATCATCTGCCAGATCTCGGGTATGTCCGTGGCTTCGAGCGAAGAGCAGAGCGCCACGCGCGGCGTCCAGCCGCCGTAGCCTGGCAAAAGGTGGAGCGCGGTAGCGTATTCGGCGCGCGCTCGTTCGGCCTGGGCGCGGTTGTCGCCGTCCGCCTTGTTGACGACTATTCCGTCGATCATTTCCATGATTCCGCGCTTTATCATCTGCAGTTCGTCGCCTGCGCCAGGCAGCACGAGCAGCAGGAAGAAGTCGCAGATGGCGTGAACGGTGGTTTCAGACTGGCCGACGCCAACTGTCTCAATGAAGATATTGCGGTATCCGGCCGCCTCGCAGAGAAGGATCGCTTCGCGGGTGCGGGGGGCTACGCCACCGAGCTGTCCGGCCGCGGGCGAAGGCCGAATGAAGGCGCGTTCGTCCGCAGCGAGCCGAGCCATTCGGGTCTTGTCTCCAAGGATGCTGCCGCGAGAGATGGGGCTGGAGGGATCGACGCTGAGGACGGCTACACGTTCGCCGAGGCCGCGCGTTATATGGATGCCAAGGGCATCGATGAACGTACTCTTGCCCACTCCGGGAGCGCCGCTGATGCCGAGCCTGCGGGACTTAGCGATATGGGGAATGAGAGCTTCCAGCAGCTGCATCCCGAGCTCGGCATCGGCAGGAAGATCGCTCTCAATCAGTGTGATGGCCTGGGAGAGAATCGCGCGATCCGCGGCTAAGACTCCAGCAACGTACTCCGCAAGCTGCAGACGCGCACCGAGGCGACGAGTCGTGCGTGCGGAGCTAGGCACGGATGCCGCTCATCAGCTCTTGGAGGATCAGTTGCGCGCAGGCCGGAATCGTGGAGCCGGGGCCGAAGATCCCAGTGACGCCGGCCGCCTGAAGTGAGGCGTAATCCTGGGGCGGGATAACTCCGCCCGCATAGACGAGAATGTCTTCGCGGCCAAGCCGCTTCAACTCATCGATAGCCGCGGGCACCAGCGACATGTGGCCGCCCGCAAGCGTGGAGACCCCAAGCACGTGCACATCATTCTCAATGGCCATTGCGGCTGCTTCAGCTGGCGTCTGGAACAGCGGGCCTACATCGACGTCGAACCCGAGGTCCGCGAAGGCAGTGGCGATGACCCGAGCGCCGCGGTCGTGGCCATCCTGTCCCAACTTTGCGATCAGGATACGAGGTCGGCGTCCCTCAAGCCTTGCGAACTCATCAGCCATGGCTATGGCCTTGCGGAACTCGGGATTCTCGCGGCTCTCTGCGGAGTACACACCGGAGATTGTACGGCTGGACGCCTGATAGCGGCCGAAGACCATCTCCAGTGAGCTGGAGATTTCGCCAAGAGTGGCGCGGACTCTGGCTGCGTTCACCGCCAGCTCCATGAGGCTGCCTTCGCCAGTCTCCGCCGCCGCGGTCAGCGCACGCAGTGCACTTTCGACGGCAGCCGAGTCCCGAGTCGCTCGAATCTCGGCCAGGCATCGAAGCTGGGTCTCGCGGACAGCGTCGTTGTCAACTTTCAGCGTCTGCAGACGATCTTCTTCGGCGGGTTTGTACTTATTGACGCCGACCATGGTGTAACGGCCAGAATCGATGTGCGCCTGGCGGCGTGCGGCTGCCTGCTCAATACGCATCTTTGGAATACCCATCTCGATCGCCCTGGTCATTCCGCCGAGCTCTTCGATCTCCTGGATGTGAGCCCATGCGCGATGCATGAGTTCGTGGGTCAGGCTCTCGACGTAGTAGCTGCCGGCCCATGGGTCCACCACCCTGGTCACGTCGGTCTCTTGCTGGAGGTAGATCTGAGTGTCGCGCGCAATGCGCGCAGAGAAGTCGGTGGGCAACGCGAGCGCCTCGTCCAGCGCGTTGGTGTGCAGGGACTGCGTCTGGCCGAACACCGCGGCGAGAGCCTCAACAGTTGTGCGCGAAACATTATTGAAGACATCCCGCGCCGCGAGGCTCCAGCCCGATGTCTGTGAGTGCGCACGCAGGGCCATGGACTTCGGGTTCTTCGGCTCGAATGGCTGGATCAGCCTGGCCCAGAGGACGCGCGCTGCGCGCAGCTTGGCGATCTCCATGAAGTGGTTCATGCCGATGGCCCAGAAGAAACTGAGGCGAGGCGCGAAGTCGTCGATGTGGAGGCCGGCAGCAATGCCGGTGCGGACATACTCCAGCCCGTCCGCGAGAGTGTAGGCAAGTTCGATGTCGGCCGGGGCGCCCGCTTCGTGCATGTGGTAACCGGAGATTGAAATGCAGTTGAACTTCGGCATCTTTCTGGAGCAAAAGCGGAAGATGTCGCCAACAATTCTCATGGAGGGAGCTGGCGGATAGATGTAGGTATTGCGAACCATGAACTCTTTGAGAATGTCGTTTTGGATGGTGCCGGTGAGGCTTTCCGCCGGGATACCCTGCTCCTCCGCTGCGACGATGTAGAAAGCGAGTACGGGCAGTACAGCGCCATTCATGGTCATGGAAACTGAGACCTCCTGGAGAGGAATGCCGCTGAAGAGAATCTTCATGTCCTCCACGGAATCGATGGCGACGCCTGCCTTTCCAACATCGCCGATAACGCGCGGGTTGTCGGAATCGTAGCCGCGGTGAGTTGGCAGATCGAACGCGACAGAGAGGCCTTTCTGTCCTGCCGCGAGGTTGCGCTTATAGAACGCGTTCGATTGCTCCGCGGTGGAGAAACCGGCGTACTGGCGGATGGTCCACGGCTGTGTGACATACATCGTGGAGTATGGGCCACGCAGAAAGGGTGGCAGACCCGCCGCGTACTCCAGGTGCTCCATCGCGCGCAGGTCATTCGCCGTGTACCTCGTCTTGACGGCAATTTGTTCCGCGGTCAGCCACTCCGCTTGGGTTTCGTCTGCAGCTTTGGTGTAGGCGCCGAGGGGCAGTGACAAGTCGATATTGGCGAAGTCAGGCCTCTTCATTGCCCCACCTGCTCACGAGCGGCACGAGATTGCTCGATCTCCTCTGTGCACCATGGAAGCGATGGAGCGTATCCGCCATGAGCTTCAATGCGCTGAAAGAGAGCCCATCCCGCCCGGGCGAGCGATGCCGTGAGCGCTTCCAGATAGTAGGAACCGCCGCCGGAGTCGGCGACGGCGCCGAGGTGGGCTTCCTCAGCCAGGATTCGTTGGATGTTGAGGGCGAGGTGCTCCGAAAAGCCGAACGGCTCAATGGTCAGCGAGTCACAGCCACCGATGATGGCCGACATAGCCTCCGTGGTGGCGCGCAGCAGGTTCGTATGTGGGTCACTCACACTCTTGTTGATCCGCGCGGTCCGCGCATGCAGATTGATTCGGCAGGAGATTGGGTGGGCAGGCTGAAACTGATCTACCGCGTGAGCCCACAGCATGCGTGCCGCGCGCAGTTTGGCGATCTCAAAGAAGTAGCTGGAGCCGATCGCAAAGATAAAGTGCATCTCCCGCGCGGCGACGCCTACGCTGCGGGTTTCGCTGGCAGACGCAAGCCGCTCCACGCCTTCGGCCAACGCAATGCCAAGCTGCTGGACGGAGTTGCCGCCGGCTTCAAGCACCAGGTCAGCGCGGATGGCATGCTCCGGAATCTGACCGGTGTCGTTGATCTGCCATGTCCTGCCGGTTCCGCGCACAAATGGAAACGCGCCCGGGGCTGCGGAAGTTTGAGCCTCCAGGCCGGCGAGGACGTCGCTCCGATAATAAGGAAGCACATCGATTCCCTGATTGCTGTGCCAGGTAAGGCTCCCGGAATCTGCTCCCTTCAGGTCGAGGCGGATTGCCGCCTCCCACTCTTCAGTCGATACAGGAGGGAAATGCTCGCGCAAGTTGAGTGGCTCGGGATGCGGGCGATCGTCAGGCATGGCCGCCCTCCTGCACAACCTCCAGCAGGTAACCAAGTCCCCCCGCTGCACCCTTGGGATGGACGAAGAAGACGATTGTTCCTCTTGAGCCGTTTCGAGGCGCCGGGTCGATGATCTGGAATCCCTGATGCTTCATGTGGGCGAAGGCCTTCTGGATATCGCTGACTCGAAAGGCCAGATGAGCAAGGCCACCGCGGCCGCCGTTTCTTTGGATCTGCCGGGCGATCG
>JAICMT010000243.1 GCA_025929125.1 Acidobacteriaceae bacterium
GGCCCGGTCGATATCCTGCGCTGAGCTCGCATCCTTGGCTCTGCTCCAACTGCATCTAGTTCGCACTGGGCCTCGACACCGCATCGATCACCAGCACAGGCACCGGCGCTTTGACCGCCTCCAGCTTCAGCCCAAGTTGCTCCTGAATGGCAGTGAACAAACCCGGCGCAGAGCTCGTACCGGGTGGTACGCGCGACTCATCTTTGGTGAACTTCAAGTCGAAGTCATACCGGCCCTGCAACCCTGTCCGGTTCAGCAGCGGCTTATCGACCTCATACAGCATCATCAGTGCGAAGTCGTCCATGGACACGTTGGTGAACTTCAGCTGCCGCTCTGCTTCGCCCCCGTGGGCATCCTGGATGGGAAGCGAGTTGGGATCGCTCTTGGTCGGCTTTAGTTTCATGCCGCCCTTAGCGACGGTCAGGACATACGCCGCCATCTCGCGCTGCTCTTTGTGCATCTTCAGCCCGAAACGCTCGACCAGAAGCTTGCGGACCATGCTCTGGAACTGCTGCACGCTGGGCTGGCCGGGGGCGTCGGGAAATCCGTCCACATCAAACGGTTGGCTCTTCACCCAATCCGGTGCATCGGCAATCTGGGTTTTCTGCACGCCGTATCCGACCATCAGCATGGTCTCGACGTTCTGCCGCTTGATCAGAACGTGCCGCCCCCGCACGCTGAACGACTGTTCCGTCTCATCCGGATCGCTCGGTCGAACGGTGGCCACCTCCCAGCCGGGGTCAACGTTCCGCGCCATCAAGGCTTCTTTGGTCTCGCCAGTCGGCGGACCTTGGGCCCGAGTAGCCTCGCACGTCGAAATCAACGCCGCAACCACAAGGAGTGTCATCCCTATTCCACGCATACGTACTCTCCTACAATCTCAACTTTTGTTACACTCAATCGCCGCTAATTCGCACCCGGCCGTTCCACCTTGTCGACCACCAGCACGTCCGTCATGGCCTTCATGGGTTCCAGCTTCAGCCCTAATTGTTCCTGCATCGCGGTGAATAAACTGGGAGCAGCCGTGCCGTCAGTCGGCGCGCGGTCCTCGTCATAGGTCCACTTCAGCGTCATGTCATAGCGCCCGTTTAGCCCAGTTCGGTCAATAACGGGGCGATCCACGCGGAATTCCAGAATCAACGCCAAATCCCCCATGGAAAAGTTCTTCAGCATCTCCGTGTGCTGTCCTCGGTCCTCTCGTGGATGCTGCTCCGGAAAGACGCTATGAGCCGTCGTGTTCACCGTGATCTTTGGCCCATCCTTCGCCAGCACCATCGCATACACCGACATCTCCCGCTGCCCGCGGTGCAGCTTCAGGCCGAACCTCTCCGCCAATACCTTCTGGATCATCTTCTGCAACTGCGGCAGGTTCATCTCGCCGTCCGTGTTGCATAAGCCGTCGATCTCCCAGCGCGCCGTTTTTACCCAGTCTGGCGCATCCACAATCTGGTTCTTCTGCACGCCGTAGCCAATCACCAGCAGCATCTCGAGCGTGTCGTTGGAGATCGTCAGGTGCCGCCCGTGCTGCTCGATATGGTCGCCCACGGTGTTGGGATCACTTGGCTTTACCGTCACCACGTCCCAGTCCGGATCGGCGTTCGCCGCCATTGCGGCCGGCTTAACGGAGCCACCCGCCGCCTCCTGCCCCCGCGTCTGGATCGCTCCCACGCAGAGCAGCACTATCCCCGCCATCCACCACCGCACTCCGTGTGCCTGTCTCACTACGCCCTCCAGCCGTACCGATACTTACGGCAGCAGGCGGTGCGCGGTTCCCTCAGTTCGCTCCCGGCTTTTCAATTTTGTCGATCACCATCACGTCGGTGGCCGTCTTTACCGGCTCCAGCTTCAGGCCAAGCTGCTCCTGAATCGCCGTGAACACGCTTGGAGCCGCGCTGCCGTCGGCTGGCACAGTCGTTTCATCAAAGGTCCACTTCAGTGCGAAGTCGTACCGGCCCGTGAGTCCGGTCTGGTCCACTACCGGGCGATCCAGGAACATCTTCAGCAGAAGAGCCAGCTCGCCCATTTTGGCGTTGGTCATCCGCATGGCCCTCTGGCCGCCACTCTCGCTGTCATTCTCATTGGGCTGACCGTTCGGATCGCCCGCGCTCTTCTCGAGCTTCGGGCCGCCCTTCGCTACCCTCAACGCATACACCGGGATCTCCCGCTGCTCCGTATGGCTGACCAGGCCGAACCTTTCCACCAGCAGCTTGCGCATCAGGCTCTGTAACTGCGGAACGTGCGGCGTACCCGGCACGTCGGGAACGCCCGTCACATCCCAACGATCCGTGGCGATCCAATCCGGTGCATTGATCAACTGCTTCTTATGAACGTCGTAGCCGACGAGCAACATCGTCTCCACCGTATGCCGCTTGACCAGAACCTGCCGTCCTTCAGGGCCCAGCATGGATCCCTTCTCATTCGGGTCTGACGGCCGCACCGTCACCACCTCCCAGTCGGGATCGGCGTTAGTCGGCATGGACTTGTTCTCCGCGGGAATCGTCCACGCAGCATCGCCAGTAACGTGCGCCAGCGTCAGCGGATGTGCATGCCCACCCTCGGTCCACTCGCCTGCGATCGTCCCACCATCCGGGCTCAGCTTGCCGTCGTATGAGACGTCGACGGCTGCGATTGCAAAATGCAATGCGTCGCCTTCCAGGCTTATCTCCGTCGCACGCCCCTCGGAGGGTTTGTGCGAATCGAGGTTGTACATCACCGCCTTCCATGACGGCTTGCCACCTGCTTCACTGCCTACAGTGATCTTCAGCACAATGCGCTGCGCTGGATCCGCCTGCATCGTGCCCTGCCAATCCCCGGCAAGCTGGCCCGTGCTGGGCGTCTGTGCGTAGGCAGTCGTGCACGCCGTCAGCATCATCACCGTCAGCAGCACAATCGCGCCTGCCAGCAAAGCAGTCCGTTGTAGGAATCGAATTCGCATACCGTTCCTTACGGCTGCGACGCTGCGCCAGTTCCTCAATTCGCTTCGGGCTGCTCCACTTTGTCGATGACAATCACGTCGGCGGCCGCTTTCATCGGCTCCAGCTTCAGCCCAAGCTGCTCCTGCAAAGCAGTGAACACACCCGGCGCCGGATTGCCCTCTTGAGGTGCGCGTGTCTCATCCATCGTGTACTTCAGGCTGAAGTCATATCGCCCGGAAAGTCCGGTCCGATCCACCACCGGGCGGTCCAGACGGAAATCCAGCAACGTCACAAGCTGTCCGATCGGAACATTTTTAAACTCGACACTCGACTCGCCGGCGCTCTGGCGATCCCGCTCATCCGGCAGTCCGTTGGGATCCGCCGTGCTCTTCTCCAGCTTTGCTCCGCCCTTCGTCACCGTGAGCGCATAGACCGGCATCTCGCGCTGCTCTGTATGTGCCACCAGCTTGAAACGGTCCACCAGCAGCTTGCGTACGAGAACACGAATCTGCCGTATGTCAGGCATGCCGTCGGCATCCAGCTCGCCGTTGACCTCCCACTCTTTGGTGTTCACCCAATCCGGCGCATTTGCGATCTGCTTCTTCTGGATTCCGTAGGCCACCATCAGCATCGCTGCCACGCTCTGACGTCTCAGAGCGAGGTGCCGTCCGTTCACACGAAACCCGGACTCAGTGCTGTTGGGATCGCTCGGCCGAACCGCTACCACCTCCCACGCCGGGTCCGCTTCCCTGGGCAGCCTCTGTGCCGCCGATTGGGTTTGCCCTTGCGCCTCCACGTGCCCCGCGCACAGAAATGCGCAGAGAATTACCGCCGCCGCAACTCGAATCCGTCCCATGCGCCGCCCTCCTGGACTCGAGTACTGTTACGCCTCGCGGAGACTCGCGGTTTCGCCTAAATCACGAAACTTGAGAGCAGCCGCATGTGGTGTGCCTCTCGTCGAACTTTCCGCCTAGTTCGCACTCGGCCGTTCCACCTTGTCGATCACCAGCACGTCCGTCATTCGCTTTACCGCCTCCA
>JAICMT010000091.1 GCA_025929125.1 Acidobacteriaceae bacterium
AAGTTCCTCCAGTTGTCAGAACTGAAATTATATGCTAATCCGCGAACTTGCGCAGCCGCGGATACGCGAATTGCCTTATGGTGAGAGACTTTGTGCGCGATACCCCAATGGGGCGGGCTAATCACCAGAGTGGCCGAACCTCCAAGCGATCGACCCATTTTGAACTTTTGCTCGGTCCCAACCGCGGCGGGATGGTCCCGGTCATTTGAGGTCGGGCCCGTCGAGCATGTCCACGACTTAAGCCAGCGAGGCTCGGGCACCGGTGGTGGCCAATTTGGTGGCAAATCCGGGGTTTCTCGGGGATGGCAGGGGATAAAAATTCCAGGTATTCCAGTAGGTTACTGATTCTTCAAGCGTAAGGACTCCGGCATCCCCGTCCTTGTGGGCGGGAGCGTACCGGCGTAGGGACGGCGGGGATCTCCTCAGGCGGCGCGGCGGGTAGCTGGGAGCGAACTGCGAGCGTTCCAGGGCAGCAGCGCCTCGAGAGCGTCGACAGTCTCGGCGGAGGGGAGGTTTTCGAACAGGAAGTTCAGGTACGCGCCGGGCTCGATTGCATTGGCACGAGCGGTGGCTACGAGGGAGTAGAGATTGGCGCTGGCCCTGGCACCGAGCGGGTTGTTCGCGAAGAGCCAGACGCGCCGCCCCTGGCTGAAGGGGCGGATGAGGTTCTCGACGTAATTGTTATGAGCGGGCACGTCCGCGTGCTCGAGATGCCGCACCAGCTTCGGCCACTGCTTGGTGGTGTAGGCGAGCGCCTTGCCCAGGGCGCTCTGCGGCGGCACCCCCGGTAGGAGGTCATCGACCCAGCGCTTGAACGCCTCGAGGACGGGGGCGGATCGTTGCTGGCGGAGCTTGAGGATCTCTTCGGGATCCAAGGTGCCGCCGACACGTTCGCGCTGCTCGCGCAGCTCCTTGATGTCCCGCTCGGTCTTGAACACCTTGCCGAGGTAATCCTCCATCGCCACACGCGCGAGAGCGCGCCCGGAGGGGAGCTCGGTGACCTTCAACGCCTTGTGGTAGTACGTGCGGCAATGCTGCAGGCAGCCAAAGTGCCTAAGTCCTAACGACTCGGTCACGATGTCATAGAGCTCGAGCCCATCGGTCAGGAGCTTGCCGCGGAAGGGCCCATCGGAGCCGATCAGCAGATCCTTCAGCGCCGCCGCCGTGCGCGAGGGAACGTGGGTGAAGAGCACGATGCGCCTGCCGGGTGGACCTGCGGCGCGCACCACCATGTAGTGCTCGGAGCTCGGTGCCTTCTCTGATTGCAAGACCTGCAGGTACGTCTCGTCCATCTGCACCACAGGCTCGGCGAGCAGATCATCGGCCATCAGGTTGATCAGCGGCATCACCGTCTCGGCGCCCACCGTGTTGACCCAGGTCCCCACAGTCCCCGGCGTCAGTCGCACCTCCTGACGCTCGAGCTGCCGGCAGATCCGGAAGATCGGCAGCCCGTCATCGAACTTGGAGGTCACCACGTGCGCCAGGAGCGAGGCGCTGGCATTGGACTTCGGCAGGATGTTCTTCACCGCCGCGGCGATCGTGACGCCCTGGTGGCAGTGTCTGCAGGCGTACTTCGGGTATATGTGCCGCTCGACCCATACCTTTGCGGGCTCGAAGTGATAGCGCTCGCTGACCTCCTCCCCGATGCGCTCTCTCGCCCAGCACACCCCCTCGTGCTCGTGCGTACACCACTTCTCGTGCGCCGGCGGATCGTGCGGGATCTCCTTGCGCGGCAGGTGTGCAGGGATCGGCTCGCGGCCACCCCTGTGCGGGCGGGCCTTGCGCTCATGGGCGGCGATGATCGTGGTGCGCTCATCCTCGGCGGCCTCCGCCGCCTCGATGGCGGCGAGCACCTCGGCCTCGTTGAACAGCATCTTCTGCTCGGCCGAGATGCCAGAGTCGGTGAGCCGTTCGGAGGAGCGGCCGTAGAGCTGACCCTTGAACCAGCGCAGTTCTTCCTCGAGCAGCCCCTTGCGCTCGAGGGCCTGGCGGTGCTGAACTTGAAGCTGCTCGTGCGCCTCGCGAAGCTGGCGCAGCGACTCCTCGGAGACCTTCAGCCGCGCTGCAAGCTCGGCGTTCTGATCAAGGAGTTTGGTGGGGCGCGGCGGGGCAGGCACGGAATGAAATTATACCGTGCCTGCCTCGCATTACAACATCTAACTGTCACGCCGCGTGCTTGAATCGCAGCATCTTGTGCGGCTGCCTGAAGATGTCGTATCCATCGAGCAGCCACTCGAGCTCCTCGGCAGTCAGCGTCACCACCTCCTGCTCCATGAGCCTCGGCCAGCAGAACTTCTCCCGGCCCTCGATCACCTTGTGCCAGACCGCGAAGTGGTCTTCATAAAACCTCTTTTTGGTATGTCGTTGAAAGATCGAGAGAAGACTGTTCCGAAGGCGCTCTCGCGCCGTTTTTCTGGCCGGAACGTACCCGCCCGATAAGCCGCTGCGCTCCTTCACTCTGCAGAGATCGGCTGTTGAGTATCCACGGTCCACAGGCGATCGGCCTTTCTGCGGCAATCTCACCATGTTCAATCGCTGCACGCAATGTGTTGCGGGTCGTACCGAGCAACCGCGCGGCCTCCGAGAGATTGATCCAGCCTTCCTTTGCCTGACGCTGTGCATCGTGGCACTCAATCCCGTTGCGATGACGAAGCGATGTGACCAATGCGCGAGACCAGAAGTTACCCTGACCGGTAAGCAACCGCGCACGGTTGAGCACACCAGCGATCATTTGATCGCTGCAAATGCGCGACAAGCCGCGCACCGCTTCGATGATATCCTTCGAGGTCTGAGTGCTATTTTGGCCGCGACGGCGCCTCGGCAGACGCAATGGCGTGTGAATACCTCCCTTCCAGTGAATGAGGAGCACGACTTCGCTGCTTTGCTCATCGACGTCGACGACAATCTCGCGAATTAATGCTCTCAACAGCCGCTTCTTGGTACGCTCGTCTGCGCCTGCGGCGTACCACACCGCCTCCAGATCGCTCGCGAGCGTCTGGAAATCATCGAGCGTACCCGCGCCGCCCGTCGCCGCAGCCCCAGACTCCTCCGAGATCCGTAGTTCGAGTGCTTGCTTCTCCTCAAGCGCGACGTTCCATCGGCGCTCGAGTTCTCGTGTAACGAGCCGGTTCTCGGGATCGTTCGCTTCGTACTGTCGCTGCGCACGAAGCGCGCGATAGCTCGCGGCCTCCAGGTCCCGGCGCAGCGCCGCGAGGACATCAGAGTGTGCCTGCGTCTCTTGCTGGCCGGCCAAGACCGCAGCCTCTATGGCCGCCGGTTCGACGACGCGCAAGAGTTCCCCTGCGACGGCAGCGTCCACCGTCGCACCACTGAAGGCGATGCAACGGGCTTCTTTCGTGTCGAGCTCCACGCGCGAGCAGGCATATCGGACGAACTGGTTCTCATCGCCCTTGTAATAGACGCGTAGGATACGACCGCAGCGGCGGCACCTCAACACACCGCCGAGCAAGCCGATCCCGGACCGCGCGGCTCCGGCTTCTCCGCCGCCGAATCGGTTGTCGCGGATCATGTTCTGGATGCGCTCGAACTTCTCCCACTCCACGTAGCCCTCGTGCGCGCCGGGAATGAGCGCAACCCAGCGATCCCGGTCGCGATGGCGCGTGCGGGTCCGCGACTGTCCATCCTCGTAGTGGATGAAGCTCTCGGTCTTCCCGTACGCATACGCGCCGCCGTAAACCGGGTTCGTGAGGATGCGGTAGATATTGCTGTAGGCGGGACGCCGCCAATGAATGTCGCCGCTCATCATCCGTGCTGGGATCGCCAGCTCATGTTCCATGAACCACATCAGGGCCTGCCGGGCGCTGCCGAGTTCGAGGAATTTTGCGAACACAAGCTCGATCGAGCGTCGGATCCGTTCGTCCGGATCTTTTTCCAGCACACGCTCGTCGCCCCTGATGAAGCCGATCGGAATATTGGAAACGAACTCTCCTCGCCGCGCCTTCTGTGTACGCGCTTCCTGGGCCCGTTGCCGCAACAGATCCAGCTCGTACTCACTAAGTGTCCCCTTCAATCCCAGCAGCAGCCGATCGTTGCTCATCCGCGGCGAATAGATCGACTCCTGATCGATCAAGAGCGTATCGACGATGCGGCAGACCTCGACCAGCTGCTGCCAGTCGCGGCTGTTGCGCGCAAAGCGGGAGAGCTCTCGCGCACACACGGCACCCACTTCCCCAAGACAGACCTGCGCAACCATCCGCTCGAAGCCTGACCGCGTGACAGTACCGCCAGCTGATCGGCCCAGGTCCTCATCGACAATCTCCACCTGGCTCCACCCCAAGCTGCGCAGATGCGCCTCCATCGCGTACTGGAGCTTCTGGCTCTCCAGGTTGTTCTCCACCTGATAGGCGGTCGACTGTCGCACGTACAGGATCGCCTTGCGCGCAAGATGTTGCGGCCTGATCTTCTCACTCATCGCCGACCCCTCCTGCGCTGCGGCCTGCGGACGCGGTGCGGCGTGCCTCGCGCAGCAGCTGCGCGAGGAGCTTTACCGCCTCGGCGCGCATCGTCTCGCTCAGATCGCGCCATTGTGGCGCGGGGACTCTTTCGCAAAACAGGCCCAGTTGTCTGAGCCGATCTCTTCGTGGGACTCTCTCCATCGGCATCTCCCTCTGGGGGTTGAGATGCCGATGGTTGTACCACTGAGCCGGATGCAGCGGCGCGTCGCTCCGCGATCAGGCGCTGCAGATCCCGGAGCGTCGCGCAATCGACCCCAGGGCGCTCGGCCAGGCGCATCGTCGCGCAGAATTTTGGATCGAACATCCACCGAGGAATTTGCAGAATCGCGTCGGGCTCCTCCGGCAGCCGGCATGCGTACGAGAGTACCGCATATACTCCCTTTGCGTTATGTGTCAGAACGTCACGATCGTACCAGCGGTGCCATGGGTAACAGAGTCGTCTCAACTCGGAAGTGGCGCCATGGGTTTTTTGTCGATGGCTTGGCAAATCCGTTCCTGTGCCAGTAGAGGATCTTCACCGCGTTGTAGTGCTTGCCCACGAAGATCACCAGTGCGCCCGAGAAGGGGTCGATCTTCATCACCTGCTGGGCAACGGCAGCAAGGCCGTTGCGCCACATCCTCATGTCGACCGGCTCGCGATATAGGTAGACCTTCAGCCCCTCTCCGTACGGGCGCATCATGCCTGCTCTCCCATCAGTTGCAGGAGCCATTGCGGCTGCGGCCACATCCCGCACTCGATCAGCCATCCGCTCGGATGGCGCAGCCGGCATACCGGACCGCGGACCGTGAGCTCCGGTCCTGCGAGGGACTCCTGCACTCGCACCTGCACGAACTTCTCCAGCCCGCTTCCCGGCTGCGGCCGCGTCGGCAGCACGATCCCCTTCTGCACCAGCTGGCGCCGCACCTTGTACAGCATCGCCATGCTCAGGCCGTGCGCCCGGTAGTAATCCGTTAGCGACAGCCCCTCCTTCTGCGCCTCTTGCATCCGCTCCATGAAGCGCTGCTGCCCCAGCGTCAGATCCCCTCGTGTCTCATCGCTCATCGTCATGCCCTCGGCATGCGGCCCATTGCCGCTGCCAGAGCATCGAGCCATCAGCTCAGCGTCGGAAGAACGGGGATGCCGGAGGGCTTACCGCTGCTCGCGGCAGACGGCCGATCGCTCTGAAATCGCTCGAGTTGCTCGCAAACCTGGCCACGAGGCGAGCGAACTGCCGAAAAGTTCTTTCAACATCAAGGAGTTAAGTGGTGCCGGCTGAGGGACTTGAACCCCCGACCAACGGTTTACAAAACCGCTGCTCTACCACTGAGCTAAGCCGGCGCCCGAGGAGAGCGCCCGAGAAGGCGCTTCGGAACCGCCAATTGTACCGGTCCGGGTGGCCTCAGAGCACCGACGGTTCACCGGTCTTCACGACGGCGACGCACGGCACCGGCCCGCCCCCGCCCGGTTTGCATCGTGGCAAAGTCGCAGCAGGCAGCGGAGACGCTTCCGCGGAGGAAGTCTTCGGCGCTGGCGCGCCGGGTAGCGGGGTTGCCGCGGGTGCCGTCGGCGCCGCGCCGGTCGGGCATTGCTGCACGCTGATCGGCGAGCCGCCCCCGCTCGGCTCCAGGTCGGACACATCCTTCAGCGGCACGGGGGCCGCGCCGTTCGGGAGCGTCAGGTCGAGCCAGTAAACCGTGCCCGGCAGCATTCGCTCGGTCTCTGCGGGTTTGAAGCCCATCGTGCGCACGAGCTTCGCGCGACGGTCGGCGAGATTGCGGTCGATATAGAGGCCCAAAGAGACCCGGCGGCCGCCGGTCTCCGGAGGCATCGCCTCGGCGTCATCGATGCCCCCGCGCTCCAACTTGTGCAGCGCCTTCGTCACCGCCGCATCGCTGGTGAAGCCATCGAGATGTACCCAGAAGCGGCGGATGGAAGGGGATTCCGCGACTCGCTGCCGCGGCGCGAAGCTCTTCGTCCGAAGCAGCGCCATGGCCTTGCCCGCAATGGCGGGATCCTCGAAGGGTCCTACCGAGACGCATTGCGGCGGTGGCGTCTCGAGGGCCATCTCCTTGCCCAGCGTGGCGCGCTTGTCCGGCGGCAACTCGCTGGCCAGCGTCAGGCGTGGCA
>JAICMT010000492.1 GCA_025929125.1 Acidobacteriaceae bacterium
CAGCTCATCCGCGATGTTCAGCGCAGCAAGCACCGCCACCCGCAGGGAATCCACGGTCGCCCCGTGCGCAGCGACCGCCCGCATCTTCTCGTCCACCAGACCGGCGAGCCGCGCGATATGCTCGGAGTCCGTGCCGCGCAGCGTGTAGACCTGGTCATAAATATCGACGCTTACCGAGCCTTCGCCCGCTCCTGCAGCCGCCTGCGCTGTCTCTTTGTCCACCATCCCACGATCCTTTCCGCGGCTACAGCAACTCATCCATTTGCTGCAACATCTTCTCGACCCGCTGGCGTACGTTCTCGCGATCCTGCGTCAGCGCCGCAATCTGACTCTCTGCCGCCATTCGCTCGCGCTCGGCTGCTTGCGCACGCGTCTCAGTCGCTTCCACCTCGGCCTTGGTCTGTGAAGCCTGCTCCTCAAGCTTCTGCCGCAGGCTCGCAACCTCCGCCTCCGCGGCAGCGCGTGCCTCGCGCTCTCGCTTTACGATCTCGACGGCGCGCAGCACCTTCTGCTCAAGCGCCTGAAATTCATCCACGCTGATTCCGGAACTCATACACGCAGTATAGTGCCGATTGCCGCGTGGAAATGCTCCCCGAGCGCGTATCCAGCTGCATCCCGCGTCATCTTCAGCTTCGCAGCGCGCCGCCCAGCTTCGTCAACGCCTCCATCACCTGGGAGGACCACCGGGAAAGCTCGTCTTCGGTCAGGGTCGCTTCCCTGGACTGGAACACGCACCGCACCAGCAGGGCATAGTGCCCGGCCGGGACAGCAGCGGCTTTGGCATCGCGGAAGATCTCGACCGGCGCCAGTCCGGTCAGCTCTGCGATCCCCAGTCCACGCACCGCCTGTTCGATGGTCTCCCAATGTACTGAGTCGGCAAAAATAAAGGAGAAGTCGCGCTCCACCGCCTGATATCGCGAAATCTCTCGCGCGGTGACCCGTCGTAGCGGCAGTTCATACAAAGCCTGTAGGTCGATCTCCGCCACAAACACCGGCTGGCGCAGCTTTCTCGCATCCCGCTTCCCGGAGGCCAGTTCCCCGAAGCGCGCTATCTCGCGCCCGTCCAGCGTCGCCACACCACCCCGCCCCGGCTCGACCCAGCCTGCCGCCGCATTCGAGTACGCGGCTGACTCCGCGGCGCTCGACCCCAAGTCCTCTTCCGAGGCCGCAAACAGCCTCAGCACGGACTCGATCACTCCCTTTAGCTCGAAGATGCCGGCATCCGTGGCGCTGTGCAGGCTGCTCATGCGTGCCGCTCCTGTCAGCCCAACCGCAAGACTCTCTTGCTCTTTCACCGCCACTGGGGAACCCCTGAAGATCGTCCCCTTTTCGAACAGCCGTGCCTCGCGCACGTCGCGGTTCAGGTTGTGCTCCAGCATGCCCAGCATGCCCGGAACCAGCGATGGCCTCAGAATGCCGGCCTCGTCGGAGAGCGGATTTTCGAGCGCGACAGAGCCGTGCGCCGGCGCAAACTCCGCACCCTCCTCCTGCGAGGCGAAGCTGCTTGAAATCGCCTCGGAGTAGCCCAGCGCCAGTAGGCGCGCTCGCACCGCCGCTTCCTTTGCCGCAATCGGATGCGCGTTGATCGGCAGCGCCGGCGGCAAGGTGTCCGCAAACCGGTTGTAGCCGTACACGCGCGCAACCTCTTCGATCAGGTCAATCTCGCGTTCCAGGTCCAGCCGCCAGCTTGGCAGCCTGACAGAAAAACTTCCCCCCGCCGCCTGCGTCAGCTCACAACCGAGCGACGTCAGGTACCGCCCCACGCGCTCGGCCGTCAGTGCCGAGCCGTCCGCCGTGTCCTCCAGCGTCCGCCCAAGATGCCGCTGTACCTCCGCGATCGAAAGCAGAACCGCCGGCCGTTCAGCCGTGCGAGCCTTC
>JAICMT010000348.1 GCA_025929125.1 Acidobacteriaceae bacterium
AGACGTTGCGATTCCATCGACAGGCCGCTAAACCGACCTGGGTCTCTCCGGCGGAGCTGCTGGATGCAGTCCTCAACCTCTATCATGGCCGGCTGACAAACTCCGGAATTCGGGTGCAGGCCAATTACTCCACTGACAAAAAAGTGCTCTGCTTTGAAAACGACATCCGGCAGGTGCTCAACAACCTCATCGCCAATGCGATCGATGCAATGCGACAGGGCGGCCGTCTCGTCGTCCGTGCCCACGAGGCGACACAGCCCTCGACTGGCAGGCGAGGCGTCCGCATGACCATCGCCGATACCGGTCACGGAATGCCGGAAGCAGTGCGACGGCGGCTGTTCCAGCCGTTCTATACGACTAAGGGGCTGAATGGCACCGGACTGGGACTCTGGATCTCCGAAGGCATCGTGAAACGACACCAGGGACGCATGGAGGTCCGCAGCTGTCAGCATCCCGTGCATCACGGGACGGTGTTCACGCTCTTCCTGCCCTTTGAGGAACAGAGGGAACAGGATAAGGCCGCCTAGACTTACTCCCCCGCGCCTCCGCGGCATGGAACTGGTGATCGTCTCCGGCAAGATAGAAAGGCCACGGCGGCCCTGGATCGTATCCGCCGTGGCGCGGTTCGGTCGAGCTCAGTAGCCCGCGGTGCAACCGGTAAACGCAAGGGTCGCGACCGAAACAGTCGACCCTGCGATCGGAGCCACCGCAGTGGACTTCACCTCGGATGGCTGACAATCCGTGGCCCCTCCCCCCGACGGCAGGAAGGCGAACGCGTCCACCGTGTAGGAAGCAGCGACGGCACTCACGGTCAGCGTGGTTCCGCTTGCCGAGAAGCTGCCCACATACGACGTAGCCGCGGGCAGCAGAATGCCGTAGCTGGCGCACTCCGTGCCGCTGGCACAGGTTCCGCCCGCAGCAGTATGGACAGCGAGCGTTGCCGAGGACTGTGTCGAGTTGGGCAGCAGCGGAATCGTAACCGTGAGGCTGCCGGATACCTGCTCCAGAGCGCTCAGCTCAATATCCGCAGCAGTTGCAACTGCGGGTGAAGCACTGACCTGCGTGCTTACTGTGCCGCTGAGCGTAACTGGACCAGCAGAGCCGCTAGGCTGCGGATAAAGCTGGACCGTCGCGAGCGCCGAACCCGGTGAGACACCGGTTATCACGGTCGGAGCATAGGCGGTTCCACCGCTGCTCTCGCCGACAACCACCACGTCATATGTGCCTGCCGGAAGCGGGCAGAACACGAAGGCCCCCGAGGAGTCGGTGACCGTGCTCATAAAGATGCGGTCGATGCCGCTTGCGTCCTTCTGCTCCAACGCAACCAGCACAGATCCTCCGACCGCGCTTCCCGTCGAGTGATCTACTACCTTGCCATTGATGGAGGTCGCTGTGGTCGAGACCTCCCCGGCGTGGAGAACGGGCTTCAACCGATATTTGCCGTTTCCTTCCTGCACGATCGAAATACAGGTATTGAAGTCAATATCGAGGTCCTTGGTCTGGCCTGCGCTGATGTTGAAGCCGCCACTGGCGATCTGACCGGAAGGAACCTTAATGCCCGTTTTGGATTCACTGGAGAGCTGCAGCGGATAGTTGTTGCCCCCGTTAGTCAGCACGACGCAGTTCGCCGCACCAGTGCATTTGTTATTGGTAACGCTGGTGGCGTTATCGGCAAGAAAGATTCGAATCTGCTGGTAATTGCCAGCCTGCAACTGAGTCTTGGAACCGAGCGAAGCAAGAAAGCATTGATTGTTCGCCTGGCCCAGCAGGTCAATCTGCATGGGGGACTTGGAAAGGTCCGGCGTCAGATCGACGAAACTGGAATCATTGTCGCCAGCCCCGGAATTCACGCTTGCCTTTACGTCAGTAATCGTCACCCAGACGTGCGCGTATGGGCCGGTCGGCGCCTGGCAGGTGGCAGGATCGCTGAGCACAGTGTTAACCGTGGCCATGCCGGAGGAAACACTCGAAGTCACTCCGCTGCTGCAGCCCAAAGGCAGGGTTGCGGCGGCAATGGCGAATCCAATCAGAAAAACGGCTGCCGATAGAAGCTTGGCGCGCGAACGGCGCGCGGCAAGACGATGATGACTCATTTGGGCCCCCTAGCAATTGTCCGCACACACGTCTCCGTTGCGTGCTCAATCTTTAGAGAGTGTAAAGAAGCATGGAGGTGCCTGGAAATGCCCCTATTTCATATGGATAGGTGTTACTAACGTGCTATTACCAACGTGTTATCAAGGCCCCTCAGCTCAGCCTCAGCCAAGGTGCTTCAGCCGGTGTTCCGCAGCCCGGCGGAGATGCCGTTGATCGTCGCCGTAATCGCTCGGTCCAGTTCCGGAGAGACCGGGTGTCCTTCTCTAAGCGCGACCCGCTTGCGGCGCAGCAGCTCCACCTGGATGAAGGACATCGGGTCGACATATGGGTTGCGTAGACGTACAGATCGCTCGAGTACTGGGTTCGTCTCCAGCAGCGCCATTTGGCCGGTGACGGCGAGTACCATGCGGCGCGTCAGCTCAAACTCTTCATAGAGCAGGCTATAAACCCGATCACGCAACGCGTTGTCCTCTACCAGGTCTGCATAGAGCCGCGCAATTGCAAAGTCCGCCTTGGCGAGCGCTATCTCGACGTTTCGAATGATGTCGAGAAACAGTGGAAAGTTGCGGGTCATCGACTTCAGCTGGGCGAGATTCGCGGCCTCGCGCTGTTGCTGGCTGGCATTCACCCATTCCCCCGAACCGCTAACAGTATGGCTCGCGGGGACATTGTCCCGGATGAACTGCTCGAGCGCATGTCCTACCCCAAAGTATGCGGGCACGAGTTGCCGCGACTGCATCCAGCCGAAGACCCACGGTATGGCTCGCAGGTCTTCGATGCTGCGCTTCTTTGCACTGGAGGCACCTGTGCGCTTGGCAGGCCTGGAGCCGATGCGCGCATTCTCGAGCTCAGCCACTGGTGTCGACTGCTCGAAATATGCGAACGTCTCGGGATTCTCGACAATGTGCCTGCGGTAAAACTCG
>JAICMT010000467.1 GCA_025929125.1 Acidobacteriaceae bacterium
GGCGGCGCTGAGAATCACGCCAAGCGTCGCGAACACGGTCCAGAAAAGGTGGTGCGTAAAGCTGGCCTGCATCGCTCCGGAGAGGATCAGAAACTCGCCCACAAAACCATTCAGCATCGGCAATCCGACCATCGCCAATCCAGTAATTACAAACATGGTCACCATCCACGGCAGTCGTGCCGCCAGTCCGCCATACTGCCGCAGGTCATAGGTGCGGTACCGCTCGTACAGCAGGCCAAGCAGCATGAAGAAGGCGGCTCCGGCGAGCGATTCGTTGAGGATCTGATACATTCCGCCATTCAGGCCGGCAACTGTAAAGCTGAAGATGCCCACCACGATGAAGCTCAGATGGGCCAGTGTCGAGTAGGCGGCGAGCCGTTTGAGGTCCGTCTGAATCAATGCAAGCAGGGCGCCGTAGACAATGCCGATCGCACCTAGAGCGACCATCAACGGCGCAACGCGGTGCGACTGCTCCGGAAAAATCCCGAATGAAAAGCGCAGCATCGAGTAGAGTGCGGTCTTTCCGGCGAGAATCATGATGGCCGCTGTAGGGCCCTCGAAGATGGCGTCCCCCAGCCAACCGTGTAACGGGAACACCGGAGTTTTGACTGCGAAGGCGAGCAGAAACGCCAGCGATGCGAGCCACAGCGCTCCGTCATTTCCGGAGATGCCATGCCGCGACGCCAGAGCGGCCAGCGCAGGAAGATCAAAGGTCGAAGTCTGCGCATAGACCCACAGCATTGCGACCAGCAGCAGCGCCGAGGGGATGAACGCGTAAAGGAAGTATTTGATCGCAGCGCGCCTCCGTTTGTCGGTCCGGCCGAAGGTCGCGATGAGGATTGTCATGGGTACTAGCGACAGCTCCCAGAATGCGTAGTACACCAGCATGTCCAGCGAGGCGAAGATGCCCATCATGGCGACCTGCTGCAGCAGGAACAGGACGTAGAAGAGCTTCTTTCGGCTGTCAATCGCGCTCCACGAGATCAGCACTCCCAGCGGTGCCAGAAATCCGGTCAGCACCATCAGCCACATCGATAGCCCATCCACTCCCAAGTGGTAGCGAATGGCGGGGGAGTCGATCCACGATATGTTCTGCTCAAATTGGAAGCCGCTCTGCAATCCGTAGTCGTAGTGGAACGGCAGATGCAAAGTCAGAGCAAACGTAATTAGCGCAATCAGCAGCGCTCCCCATTCCATGGTCTTGCCACGGTCCGGCAGCAGAGCCAGCAGAATCGCGCCTGCAAGCGGGAAGAAGACGATCAGCGTCAGGATCAAGTGGTCGAAGTTCATCGTCTCCTCACAGGTGCACCAGCAGCGAGTGCCCGAACACCATCACGGCCAGCACTGCCGCCGCTCCAATCGCTAGCCACCCCGCATAGGAGCGAATATTGCCCGAGATCTGCCGGCGTGCGAACCAGGCAAAACCACGCGTGATCATCGCGAAGGCCCGACCCGAACCATTCACGATCCCGCGCTCGAAGATCAACTCCAGCATGCCGCGGGTAAACATCACCAGAGGCAGCAGGAGGAAGCTCTCGTAGATTTCGTCCACCCAGTACTTGTTTTCGAGCGTTTCGTAAACGGGCCGCATCTGCCGAGCCAGGCGCGTCGCTCTCCCCGGCTTCTGCCGGTATAGAAGGTCTGCCGCGTACCAGCCGGCAAGCGCGACCAAGACCGAAATTGCCGCGAGGCCGATCTCCATTCCGTGGCTCACCTGGTCCGCATTCATCGCGGAGGGATCCTGTAGTGCTGTGGTGGAGACAAATACCGGGTCCAGGAAGTGCTCGAAGTGATTGTTGCCGCCCAGCGCCGCGGGCCAGCCGATCCATCCGCCTACCACGGACAAGACCCCGAGAATCGCTAGCGGCCCCAGCATGATCCAAGGGGACTCATGAATGCCATGCGGATGCTCCGCCTGAGCTGCACCGTGCTCCTGCTCATGCGCGTGGGCATCATTTGCTCCGTGAACCGGATTAAGTCGCAGCTCGCCGAAGAACGTCTTGTACCAGAGCCGGAACATGTAGAAGGAAGTCATGCCGGCGGTGATCAGTCCCAACACCCAGAGCAGCTTCGCCAGTGGATTGGGGCTGGCGAACGTCTGAAACA
>JAICMT010000496.1 GCA_025929125.1 Acidobacteriaceae bacterium
GGAGCGAGCATGGCAGATTATCGATCAGTACGCCGACAAAGCGTTCTCGTTCATCGATGCGACGAGCTTCGCGGTCATGGATCGCCTTGATATCATCTACGCGTTTACCTTCGACCACAATTTTGAGCAGTACGGGAAGGCGCTTCTGATACCGTAGGCGCTCGTTGGGCAATCGTGGCTGCCGAGGATTGCGATGACGCCGTGCGGCCTCGGTGATGCGACATGCGGGCAGGTAGAGCCGCATCCGCCAGGGTTCGGCGCGCTGAGCGTTTTTCGTCCTCGCCATCGTCAAGTGGACTCCTGTCGTAGCGATGCCAGCAGGCGACAACGCCTGGGCTCCTCTTAGAGCGCGTCATGGAATAACGGGGGCGGGAGCGGCAGGGTTGGGCAGGATAGTGTAATTCCACTCGCCATGGAAGGCATCCCGCTCCAGCCGCACCGTGGCCAGTTCCTCGTCTGACACCTTGCGGCCCGATGGGTAGGCGTTGGCGTCTAACTCGCAGGAGACTCGCAATCCCGTCGTCGTGGTCGTAGCCGCGATCAGGCTCACGATGACTTCGTAGCTAACCAACGGCTTGCCCCGCCAATTCTGGCTGATGAACGCGAACAGCCGGTGCTCGATCTTGTTCCACTTGCTCGTTCCGGGCGGTAGGTGGCAGACCTGGATCGTCAGTCCCGCCGTATCGGCCAAGCGTTGCAATTCCAGCTTCCACAGCCGCACCCGCGCGCCGTTGCTGCCGCCGCCATCGGCCGTGATGAGCAGGCGCGTCCCGCGCGGGTAGGCCGTCTGTCCCAGCCGGTCCCACCAGCGGCGGATGCTCTCGACCGCAAATGCGGCCGTATCGTGGTCGATGCCGACGCTCACCCAGCCCGTGTTCTGGGCCAGGTCGTAGACCCCGTACGGGCTGGCGCGTCCCAGCTTGGGGTCCACGAAGTCATGAACGCGGACCGCCTCGGGCTCACCCTGCGGCCGCCATTCCTGCCCGCCGTTTTTGAAGCGCCCCACCAATTCCTTCTTCTTCGTGTCCACCGAGATTGCTGGCTCTCCCGCCGCCACGTGGGCCTGGACCTGTGCATTGATGTGGGCGAACTGGGCGTCTCGGTCGGGATGACCGCCTCCCTCCAGGGTCTTGCGGTTGGCCTGGAGGCTATAGCCCAGGTCATGCAGCAACTCCATCACGAGCTGCCGGCTCACCCGATGGCCCCGGGCTCCAAGCTCGGTCGCCAGCTTGCGGACGCTTTTGCACGTCCAGCGCAGCGGCGATTCCGGGTCGCCCCGCGTGACCGGCTCGACCAATTGCTCCAGGTCCGCACGGAGCGTTGGGTCGAGGTCCGCCGTCCGCTTACGCCCGCCGCCGGGTCGGCGGATCCGCTTCGTCGACAGGCGCGCGGCCGCGGGCGTCTGCAACTCGGCCATGCCGGCCTGAATGGCGCGCCGCGACACCCCGGTCGCATGCGCCACGAGCCGAATGCCGCCCCGGCCCAAGCTGAGGGCCTCGGCGGCCGCCACGAGGCGGCGACGGCGCTCATCCAGACTCGGCGCCAGCAGCGCAAAGCGCTGGCTGACCGCCGCTTCCACTGCACTTGCCCGATCCACCATGCCAACAGTTTACGATAATGGCCATGGTTATTGCCTGACGGACCCTAACACGCTTTGATATCTTTTGCAAGCGTCTGGGGAGTGCGACCTCGCGACGGCAGCTGCTGCGCGCCGCCGTCGCCCTGCTTGCGGATGTGGCGCTTACCGGCGCTGCCGGGCGCCGCTTTCCTGCGCAGGCC
>JAICMT010000271.1 GCA_025929125.1 Acidobacteriaceae bacterium
AAGCGGATGAAGAACATTCTGGCTCAGGCGGCTGAAAAGGGCGATCTGCCGCGTGGGGACGAGGACAGGCGGGGTGATGCGACCGGGGCTGAGGCGGAGCTTGAGATTCAGGCGGGGGCGATTGGCAAGAAGGTGAGTGGGCTGGCGCAGCGGCGGGAGTATGGTGCGGCGCTTGAGGCGATTGCGACGCTGCGGCCGGCAGTCGATGCATTCTTCGAGACGGTGATGGTGATGGATCCGGAGCGCGAGGTACGGCATCGGCGGCTGCTGATGCTGCAGCGGATTTTGCGGACGTTCTCGGGAATTGCGGACTTTTCGGAGATTGTGACGGCAGGGTAGTGGGGCGGTTGCGGAGCGGAAGAGGCTAATCGGCCGGGCGGCTAGTTCACGCGCTGAAGGCGGGCGATGAGTTTTTCGGCGAGTGGTTCGCCGGACTCGGTCCAGAGCAGGCGCGAGGAGATGCCGCAGTTTTTTTCGACCAAGAGGGTGAACGCGAGCAGCTTCTCGATGTTTTGCTGAATGTGGGTCTGTGCGGTCCGATCGAGGGTGTCGTCGCTGAGGTTCTCGTCCATAATCCAGGGCGTATCCAGGCCGAAGTCGACGAGGATGTGGCCGTTCTGCTCGTATCCGGCGGTGTCGAAGCGCGGGCCGAAGCCGAGAAAGCGGACCACGTGGGGGCGAAGCTTCCAATCGGTGTCGGGAGCTTCGAGATCGGGATCGACGTCGCTGTCGTCCTCGGCCAGGGCACCGAAGCGGGTGGCGTTGGGATCGGGCTGCTCGGGCGACCAGAGCTGCCAACGCATTTCGAACTCGTATGCCATGTCATCGTGGAGCTGCTCGGTGGCCTCGGCCACGGCCGCTTCGATGGCGGAGTCGGTGGCTTCCGAGCTGAGATCGGTGGGTGCAGTTTCGGCGGGGCCGGTGCGGGGCTCAACGTAGATGCGCTGGTAGGTAGGCGCCTCGGTGAAGTCAATGGGATAGGCCGAAGCGGCGGAGACGCGCTTGTTGCCGATGACTGCAAACTGCCGCAGAACTCCGCTGAGTGCGCCGGGAAGGCCCTCAAGACGGAAGTTGGGGTACCAGAGGCTGAGGTAGAGACGATCGGCCATTGCTGTCAGTTTAGAGCAATCCGTGAGCTGGATGGGCGGCGGAGTGCTCGGCGGTGGGATCCCTTCATTCGTAAGGCCGGCGGTGCAGGGGGGTGAGAAGATGGGTCAGGCGGATGGATGCGCGATCGAATTGCAAGACTGAGAATCTGGCTGGCCGGAAGCGCACTGCTTCTGTTGACCGTGATTGCCGGGTTCATTGGGTATGGGAGGTATGTGTCGCATTTGCAGCACCTGAAGCTGCCTCTGCCTCCTGGCGTGAACATCGTGCGGGAGGCCGGCGGGTGGACCTACTCGCGGGCGAATGGATCGAGGACGCTGTATACGATTCACGCGGCGGGATTCCAGCAGGGAAAGAACGGAAAGACGACGCTGCATGATGTTTCGCTGGTGCTGTTTGGAAAAGATGGCGACCGCAACGACCGAGTATCAGGACAGGACTTCGAATACGACGAGAAAAACGGGGTGCTGCGGGCGCTGGGTCAGGTCCATATCGATCTGCAGAGCGCTGCGGCGGCCAAGGCGGTCGGGCAACTGGGCCAAACTTCCGTGGCGGAGGGGCCCCATGGCAAGGAGAGCCTGGGCCCGGACGCGATTCACGTAACAACAAGCGGATTGGTGTACCTGGAGAAGCTGGGAATTGCGGCGACGAGTGAAGATGTCGATATCCAGTCCGGGGATTTGAAGGGCCATGCGCGCGGTGCGGACTACAGCAGCGATTCGGGAGTGCTGATGCTGCATTCCGCAGTCGAGATGGCGGGCGTTTCCGCCGGCCACCCGGTGCGGATGACCGCCGAGCAGGCACAGTTCAATCAACGAGACCAACAGGCGCGGCTGACTCATGCGACGTATGCGACAGAAGGCCGCAGCATTGCGGCGGATACTGCGGTGCTCTATCGACGACGGGACGGAAAGCTTGGCAGGTTAGAGGCCGAAGGGAATGTGGTGTTGAAGGCGGCCGATGGAAAAGCCACGGGTCGCCAGCTTGACTTGCAGATGGATGCAGCAGGTCAGCCGGCGCTGGCCACCTTAAGTGGAAATGTGGTCTATGCGGGGGACGAGCCGCTGAGGCAGGTTCGTGCCGAAGCGGCCAAAGTGGAGGTGAGCTTTTCCAAGGCAGCGGCTGGCAGAGCGCCGGATCACGCAGTATTTTCCGGAGCGGTACGGAGGATGGAGCGGGTTCGGACGGAGCAGCAGGGTGGGCGGTGGAGCTCGCGCGAGCTAACCGGTGGCAAGGTGGAGACCTGGATGACTGAGGGGCCGGGCGGCCGGATGCTGCTTCGCAACGCGGTGAGCACGGGGAACGCAAGGCTGGTGGAGTCCGAGGACCCGGCTGGATTGAAGCCAGACGCGGCGGTTCGGACTGAACTGGCGGCGGATGAATTGAAGGCGGTGATGAAGCCGGCGGGGAACTCGACCTCAGTGGATCGCGTGCTGGGGAAGGGAAACACGATTTGGCGGCAGGTAACGGCTGCCGGTGCGGAGCAGACGAGTATGGGCGAGACGCTGGAGGCGAGTTTCCGTCCGGCGGATCGCGTGGTAGGGAAGGACAAGTCAGGGGCAGCGGAGGGTTTGCAGGGCACGGGGGGAATCAAGAATGCGGTCCAGGAGGGGCACGTGACGATGACCCGGCGTCTTCCTGGCAAGCGCAAGGGAGAGGCCGAGGAGGTGCAGCATGCAACGGCCGATCGGGTGGCCTACAACGGCGGCTCCGACCAACTGGTGCTTTCAGGCGGAGTGCGGATGAACGATGCGTCGGGGGCCATGTGGGCACAGCAGGTGTCGATTGAGCGCAGCAGTGGCGACGCGCACGCGGCCGGGCCGGTGAAGGCGGAGTATGTGCAACAGGCTGGCTCAGGGGACGCCGGCTCCGAACCGATGCACATATTGGCGCAGCGCGCGGATGTGCGGAAGGGGAATGACTCAGCCACTTTTTACGGCAGCCCCGTGAGGGTGTGGCAGGGCGGCAACCAGGTGCAAGCCCCTGAGGTGCAGGTGGAACGGGCGAACAAGCGGATGACGGCGCGGAGCGGCGGAGCGCGGTCGGTGCGAACGTTTCTGGTGGGCGTCGACAATGGCGCCAACGGCGTGCAGACAGGTGGCGGTGGGGGAGTTTCGGGGTGTGGAACGGCTAATGCGGCAACGGCGCGGAAGAGTGCTGGGAGACAGCGTGCGGGAAATGCTGTGAGGATCTCGAGCGGGGAGCTGGTTTATTCGGGAGCGCTGCACCAGGTGGAATTTACCGAGGGAGTGCGGGCGGAGATGACGGATGAAACTGTGCAGGCAGCGCAGGCGACTGCCTTTCTCGGCAAGCAGAACGGCAAGAGTGCGGGGCCGGGCCTGCTGGAAGGCGGGGTGGAGCGAATAGTCGCCGATGGCGCGGTGGTGCTGAATCGTCCCGGCACGCGGGTTTCGGGGGAGCACCTGTTGTATCAGGCGGCGGAAAGGAGCTTTGTCCTCAAGGGTGGAGAGCAGCCGGCCAGGGCGGTGGACGCCCGGGGGAGTACGACGG
>JAICMT010000019.1 GCA_025929125.1 Acidobacteriaceae bacterium
CTACGAAATCTACCCGCGCTCCTACCAGGACACCAACGCTGATGGTCTCGGCGACCTCAACGGCATCACCCAGCGCCTTCCCTACCTCGAAAACCTCGGCGTCGACACCATCTGGATCGCGCCCATGTTCCCCTCGCCCCAGGTGGATTTCGGCTACGACGTCTCCAACTACGACGCGGTCGACCCGCAGTACGGCACCATGGCCGACATGGATCGCCTGCTCGCCTCCGCGCGCCAGCACCACATTCGCGTCCTGCTCGATTTCGTCCTCAACCACACGTCGGACAAGCACGCGTGGTTCCGAGAGTCCGCCAGTTCCCGCACCAATCCCAAAGCCGACTGGTACATCTGGAACTCCGGGAAGCCCGATTCCACCGGAGGCAAGGCTCCCAACTCGCACCACGGACCGGACGGGTGGGTCGCACCGCCCAACAACTGGTCCTCGCTCTTTCAGGGCTCCGCATGGGAGTGGGTGCCCGCGCGCGGCCAGTTCTACTACCACTACTTCTATAAACAGCAGCCTGATCTAAACTGGCGCAACCCCGCCGTCGAGAAAGCCATGTTCGATGCCATGCGCTTCTGGCTCGACCGCGGCGTCGCCGGCTTCCGTCTCGACGCCATCGCCACCCTCTTCGAAGACCCAAGCCTCAAGGACGACACCCTCACCGGCAGTCTCGATGCCAGCGGCTTTCCTGAGACCAGTCATATTCTCACCAGCGGCCTGCCTCAGGTCCACGACGTCATGCGCCGCATGCGCAGGATGGTGGACAGCTACTCGGCCGCGACCTATCCAAACCAGCGCGTACTCGTCGGCGAGATCTATGTGCCTTCCACCTCGCAACTCGCCACCTGGTACGGAACCCCAGCCGCGCCGGAGCTTCAGCTCCCCATGGACACCTTCGTCGGCTTGCACGCTGAGGGCGGCGGCGAGGTTGCCGGCCAGAATGTCGGCCTCGACCTACCGCACTTCCGGAAATCCATCACCGATATGGAGACCGGCTTCGGCGACCACCAGCCGCTGATCGTCTTCGACAACCACGACAACCCGCGCTCCATGGATCGTTTCGCCGATCAAGCCGACCGCCGTTACGACCAGCAGATCGCCCGCATCATCTCCACGATTCTCTACACCACCCGCTCCGCCGCTCTCACCTACTACGGTGCCGAGATCGGCATGACCACCCACACGCCCACACGTCGCGAAGATGTCCGCGATCCCATTGGCATCACCGGCTGGCCGCAAGTCAAAGGCCGCGACGGCGAACGCACCCCGATGCAGTGGACGCCCAACCCGCCCGCAGCCGGCTTCAGCACCAACCCGCACACCTGGCTGCCCATCGGCTCCGACTACCGTACCGTCAATGTGCAGACTGAGACCGCCGACCCCAACTCGCTGCTCAACTGGGACCGCACCCTCATCGCCATCCGCCGCAACAACCCCACCATGCACTCCGGCGGCATCGTGATACTCGATCCCACGAATCCCGCAGTCCTCAGCTACGTCCGCACCACGCCGCCGATGTCCCTGAGCCACTCCATCGTGGTCTCCCTCAACTTCACCGACAAACCCCAGACCGTGCACCTCAGCCTGGAGCCCGCAGCCATCCCTTCGAACCGCATCAAAACCCTGCTCGGCGATGACGCCAGCCTCCAGAACCTCACCACCCTCTCCACCTTCATTCTCCCTCCCTACGCCACCCTCATCGCGGAGGTCTATTAATGAACCTCGGAGCGACTGAATGATCGGTCAATCATCGACTCAGGCGGTGAGATCTGGTGAGGTGCGCCACAGTTATATCGCGGGACTGAAGGTTGTAGGGCTAGTGCTCTCCGCGCTGCTTTCTGGCGCATCAACGTGGTTTGGCCTGATGGCATATGCCTTTGGCGGATCGACCTGGGCCAGCCTCACTGTAATGGCGTTTCCATCTTTTGCCATCGCTCTGTGGCGGCCACGCCTAGGCTTATCTCTATTTTGGGCAATGACAAGCATCCTCTTCGTAACCGAATTGCGGCCCTTTCAGATTATCTGGCTCCCAGTACTCATGAACGCAGTATTGTTACACTTCGCTACACATCGCCAACTACCAACTTCACCCGCTAGCAGCTAAGAGCTAGCAGCTAAGAGCTAAAAACTATGCTCCACACCTTCGTAGCCCTTGTTCAAGACAAGCCCGGCGTCCTCACCCGCGTCGCCTCGCTCTTCCGCCGCCTCAACATCAACATCGTCTCGCTCACCGTCGGCGAGTCCGAGCGCGCCGACACCTCGCGCATGACCATCGTCTGCGAGGCGCCGGAGCACGCCGCCCATCGCATTCGAGCCTCGCTCTACAAGCTCGAGATCACCGTCGATGTCGACGAGGTCGGCCGCTCCGAGGGCGTCATCCGCGAGTTGTGCCTCATCAAAATCGCCGCCGGCCCGAACGAGCCCAATGGCCTTCACTCCCGCTCCCAGATCTTCGAGCTGGCCAACGTCTTCCGCGCCCGCGTCGTGGATCTCGCGCCCGAGTCCGTTATGCTCGAGATGACCGGCAGCTCCTCCAAGATCGAAGGCCTCATGCAGGTGCTTCGCGAATCCAACTACACCATTCTCGAGGTCTCCCGAACCGGCCGGATGGCCATGCGCCGAGGGAAACACACCAGCCGCGTCCTCAAAGCCCTCGGAACCCCGAACGGCAGCGTCGACACCGCACCGGTACCAGACCTCTCCGCCGACGAGACCCTGCCTAATCAGTTCTCCGATGTTCACGAGGAAGAACAGTAACTATCGCCAAAGAGAATTTCTCGAAAACACTCAGCAATTCGGCTTGTCAAGCCCGCAGCCTGCTTACAAACAGATAAGCCTCACCATCTCAAGAACATCCAAGTTTCATTTCCACGTGACACCAGGTACTCGCAAAAGCGTAGAATTAAAAGTAGGGGAAGAAAATCGCGCCTGCTGCGAGCCCCACGACCTCAAGCATGAACAGAATCTTATATTTACCCGCAAGAGTCCTGAAATCTTATTTTTACCTCTAAGTAGCTGAAATCTCTGTTCTTAGCAATAGGGGGTACCCACCCCAACTCCGCGGCAACGCGATCCAAGGAAACCAAGAGCGAAATGGCAAAGACTTACCACGACTCCGACGCAGACCTTACCCTCATTCAGGCGAAGAAGGTCGCCATCATCGGCTACGGCTCACAGGGCCACGCACATGCCCTCAACCTCAAGGACTCCGGCGTTGAGGTCCGCGTAGGACTCCGCACCGACTCGCCGAACGCCGAGCACGCCCGCAAGTCGGGCTTGGTCGTCGGCACCGTTGCCGAAGTTTCCAAGTGGGCCGACGTCATCATGAACCTTACGCCGGACCAGACCGCCGCCAAGGTCCATAAGGCCGAGATCGAGCCGAACCTCACCCCGGGCAACACCCTGATGTTCGCCCATGGCTTCAATATCCGGTTCGGCACCATCAGCCCGCCCGCAGGCGTCGACGTCTCCCTCGTTGCGCCCAAGGCGCCGGGCCACCGCGTCCGCGAAGTCTTCACGGAGGGCGGCGGCGTCCCCGGCCTGGTCGCAGTGGAGCAGAACGCCTCCGGCAAGGCGCTGGAGCTCGCGCTCAGCTACGCCAAAGGCATCGGCTGCACCCGCGCCGGCGTGCTCGAAACCACCTTCACCGAGGAGACCGAGACCGACCTCTTTGGCGAGCAGGCCGTGCTCTGCGGCGGAACCGCCGCGCTGGTCAAAGCCGGCTTTGAAACCCTCACTGAGGCCGGATATCAGCCCGAGCTCGCGTATTTCGAGGTACTCCATGAGCTCAAGCTCATCGTCGACCTGATGTACCGCGGCGGCCTCGCTTATATGCGGCACTCCATCTCCGATACCGCAGAGTGGGGTGACTACGTCGCCGGTCCGCGCATCGTCACCGGCGAGACCAAGAAAGCCATGAAGCAGCTGCTCAAGGAGATCCAGGACGGCTCCTTCGCCAAACGCTTCATCGAGGAGAACGAAACCGGGCGCCGCGAGTTCACCCGCATCCGCCAACAGGAAGCCCAGCACCCGATTGAGCAAGTGGGCGCCGGCCTTCGGTCAGCCATGCCCTTCCTCGACCCAGTGAAGGTGGTGGACGGGGCTGTGCAAAAGGCCTGAACTCATATCCACGTCCCTGCCAGAACCGAGTGCCCCACCTTCGCGTATAGCTCCAGGTGGGGTTCTCCTTTTAGCGGCATTCCATCGACGTACCGCCTGGAAGGCCATACACTAATCGAATTCAGTTCACCCGTACCCCAAAGAGCGGCCCTTATGCAGACTTCCCCTGAGCTGGAACAGCAAATTGAGTTGTCATCGCAGAGCGCCCAAACACCTGTCAATGAGATCGTCGCCGCCTTGCGCCACATCGGTGCGCTCGATGGCCTGACTGACTCCGAGTACGAGTGGCTTGCCCGCAACGGGACCGAGCGGAAGGTCCCCGCGGGCACCATGCTCTTCCGTGAGGGCGATCCGCCCATCGGCATGAACATCATGCTACGAGGAGAGGTCCACATCCGACGCGCCCAGACCGGCAGCATGTCCTTCTTCATCGCCCGAATGGGCCAGATGTCCGGAGTGCTGCCCTTCTCCCGCATGAAGGGTTACGGCGGCAGCGGATACGCGGTGGGCGATGTATGGACCCTCGATATTCCAAAAGAGAAGTTCCCGGACATGCTGGCCGCCATTCCATCGATGGCACAGCGTTGCGTCAGCGTTCTGCTGAACCGCGTGCGCGAGGTAACCCGGATCGAAATGCAGGCGGAGAAGCTGACCGCCCTGGGTAAGCTGGCGGCGAATCTCGCTCACGAACTCAACAATCCCGCTTCGGCGGCCCAGCGCTCCGCCGCGAGCTTGTTTGGCGAGCTGCGCGACTTCGGCGACAAGAAACAAAAGCTCGGCGCTGTCCTGGCCGAAGCGGGCCAGCTCGAAGCCTATCAGGCTTGGGCGAATCGCACCCGGGAACGGATGTCAAACTACAACAGCCGGGCCATCCTGCCCGACAATCCGCTAGACCTGAGCGACCGCGAAGACATGTTCCGCAACTGGCTGGAGGCGCACGGAGTCGCCGACGCGTGGAGGATCGCGGCGGTTGCGGCCGAGTCTCCCCTGACGGTTGCTCACCTGGAGGAACTGGCGGCAGTGATTTCACCCAAGGCGCTGGCAGTCTCCGCCGGTGCGTTCGCCGCCTCACTCAACGTGGAGCGCATGGCAGAGGTCGTGTTGAACTCAACCGTGCGCATCTTCGACCTGATCTCGGCGATCAAGGACTATTCGTACATGGATCAGGCGCCGATCCAGGAGATCGACGTACATCAGTCGCTGGACAACACGCTGACCATGTTCAACTCGCTGCTGGAGGGCGTCCACGTGGAGCGGGAGTACGATCCCGGGCTGCCGCACATCAGCGCCTACGGCAGCGAGCTGAACCAAGTATGGACGGAGTTGATCAACAATGCGCTGGAAGCCATGGCGGCGGCTAGCCCGGATGGGAAACCGCACGGCACACTACGCCTGAAAACCAGCCATTCCACCGAGACTGTCAACGTGGAGTTCTGGAACTCAGGGCCCGGGATCCCACCGGAAATCATCTCCCGGATATTCGAGCCGTTCTTTACCACCAAGCCGCCGGGCAAAGGCCTCGGGCTGGGACTGGACGCAGTGAACCGCATCGTCACGCGCCACTCCGGCAACATTAGCGTAGAGACGAAGCCCGGAAGCACCTGCTTCCAGATCCGGCTTCCTATCGAGCGCGCTCAGGCGTACTGAGAAGACCCTGGACGATCGTTTGGAGCTAGGTGGTGATGACCTCAACTCCGCGCCAAAACGCGACATGGTGCTTGACACTGCGTGCGGCGGGCTTAGGATCGGGGTAGTACCAGGCAGCGTCCGGGTTCTCCTGGCCGTCGACTACTACGGTGTAGTAGCGGGCCTGGCCCTTCCAGGTGCAGCTAGAGGTAGTGGAACTGGCGCGGAAGAACTCCCGCTTGACTGACTCGTCAGGAAAATAAACGTTCCCCTCGACGGTGACTGTTTTGTCGCTTTCGGCCAGAACCTGGCCATTCCAAACTGCCTTTGCCATGGCGAAGATCGCTTCTTTCAAAGACTTACCCGCTCCCTGGGAGCTGCACACAGAGCGCAGGCAGCCCCTTGGGGCTGCTTTGGTCCACTCTTATTTGTAACAGAAACGAGGCAAGAAGAAAAGTGCGCAGGGGAGCCTGGCTGATTAACTCCTGTGAACGCAGTCCCTTACACCCGGCTCTCGACAACGGGCCGAGTCTTGGCAGGATCCGGAATTCGCAACTTCGGCTCCGAACTCACGGAGGGCCCTGCCAGCTCCTTGATATACGAGCACTCAGGCGCAGAGGAGACGGGGGCCTCTTCTGCTGCTCCCTTCTTTCGACGTTTGGGGAGCGCTTCGCGGTTGTTGGGGCAGACCAGGAAGGTCCCCTTGGGATTCGTGAGCTCCAAGAGATAAGCGCTCTCGCATTTCGGGCAGGTCTGGTTGATCAGCTTCTGGTTGGAGGAGAAGTCGCATTTCGGGTAGTTGGTGCAGCCGTAGAACACATCACCCCGGCGCGTCTTTCGGACGGCGATGTCGCCCCCGCACTTGGGGCAGGGCACGTCGAGCAGCTCCTGCTTCACGTACTTGCACTTTGGATAGCCGCTGCACGCGATGAACTCGCCATATTGGCCGTCACGCTGCAACAGAGGCTTGCCGCACTTCGGGCAGGGCTCGTCCAACTGCACCGGCGGCTTCTGCTGCACCTTCTGCGTTAGCTTGCGAATGGTCCGACACGGTGGATCGGCGGAGTAGTCCGGGCAGCTCATAAAAGGACCGAACGGCCCATTCTTGAGCACCATCTCCTTGCCGCAGTTATCGCAGAATTCCTTCTCGGGAACGTCATCGGCACCAGGCGCGCTGAGGTCGGGCTTGGCGGCGAAGTTTTCCTTGGTGAAATCGCAGCTCACCTGCTCGACGATGACTTTTTTTGCCGCGCGCTGAGCCTTCTCAATGGCTGCAGGAAGCTCCTTGGCGCCGGCGACCTCTTCGGAGAACTCGGTAACGTCATCCACCATCCCCTTCACCGTCATGGGAAAGTGCAGTGCTTTGGTGATCTTCTTAATAACGGCCTTCTGATCCTTTTTCCAAGGGCCCGCGGCCACGGTGACGGGCTTGGAGCGCGTGAAGTTCGTGCAGGAGTAGAAGCTGCCGAACTTGCCCCACTTGAGCAGAAGCGGACTGCCGCACTTGTCGCAGATTTCGGTAGTCGCATGCTCCATGCGCTTGATGTCTTCCATGTTCCTGCCGGCGACCTGCAGCTCCTGCTCGAAGTGGTCGTAGAAGCCGTTGAGCAGATCGGTCCAGCGCTCCTGACCGTCTTCGACGGCGTCAAGCTCGCTCTCAAGCCGGGCGGTGTACTGAGTGTCGAAGATGTAGGGGAAGTTTTTGACCAGCAGCTTGGTGACCACGGTGCCAATCTCAGTAGGCACAAACCGTCCCTGGATCTTTTTGACGTAATCGCGATCCTGGATGGTGTTGATGATGGAAGCGTAGGTGGACGGACGACCAATGCCGCGTTCCTCAAGCACGCGCACCAGGCTGGCCTCGTTGTAGCGCGGAGGAGGTTGCGTGAACTTCTGCTGGGGGTCAAGCCGGTTGAGCGTGAGCGGCTGGCCATCGCGGAGTGCAGGCAGACGCCGCTCCGCGTCTTCTTCGCCGTCAGTATTTCCGTCCGTGTTGGCGAGCGCTGCTGCGGCGGCCGCGGCCTGCTCGGCGGCTTTAGCCTGAGCTCGGGCCTGCTTCTCTTCCTCTTCGAACTTGAGGTGACCGTCGAACTTGAGGACGCTGCCGGAGGCACGGAAGTCGTATGCCTGCCTTCCCTGCGCGAGGATATCGACCGTGGTCTGGTCGAAGACGGCGGGCGTCATCTGGCTGGACACGAAGCGCTGCCAGATGAGCTTGTACAGGCGGTACTGCTCGTCTGAGAGGTGGCGGCGGATGGAGTCAGGGGTAAACTCCACGTTAGTGGGCCGGATGGCCTCGTGCGCGTCCTGGGCGTCGGCCTGCTTCTTGCCTGCGTACTCGTTGGGAGTAGGCGGCAGGTACTTCGGTCCGAGCTTAGATATATAGCTGCGCACTTCCGTGATGGCGTCAGCGCTGACGCGGGTGGAGTCAGTACGCATGTAGGTGATGAGACCGACTGTGCCCTCGCTGCCGAGTTCGATTCCCTCATAGAGACGCTGGGCCACGCCCATTGTCCGGCGCACGTTGAAACCGAGCCGCGCGGAGGCATCCTGTTGCAGTTTGCTCGTAGTGTAGGGGCCTCGCGGGTTACTGCGGCGTTCCTTCTTCTCGACCGATCGCACGCTCCACTTTGCGGCTTTTAGATCGCCCAGAATGTCGTCGACGGACTTCTGGTCCGGCAGCGCGTTGGCGAGGAACTGCGGCTTGCCCTCAGCATCCGTCCCGTTGGGTACCCGCGCCGGTGTGCCGTTGATTCCGACAAACCGGGCAATGAAGTTTTGCTTTGCACCTGGGTCAAGGTCAGCATCGATGTTCCAGTACTCGACCGGCTTGAACGCATTGATCTCCTGCTCGCGTTCGACGATGAGGCGGAGTGCGACCGTCTGCACCCGGCCGGCGCTGAGGCCACGGCGCACCTTGTCCCAGAGCAGTGGAGAAATTTGATAGCCAACAAGGCGATCGAGGACACGGCGAGTTGTCTGGGCGTCGACCAGGTTCTCATCGACGTCGCGCGGATGCAGGAATGCGGCCTTCACCGCCTTCTGAGTGATCTCATTGAAGGTGACACGCCGCAGCTTTGAGGGATCCTTAACGACGGGCTGCAGCTGCAGTGCGAGATGGGCGGCAATGGCTTCGCCCTCGCGATCCGGATCGGGCGCCAGGTAGACGTAGTCCGCCTTGGCCGCTAGCTTCTTCAGCTTGTCGACAACCTTCTCTTTGCCAGGAGAGACGATCAGCGTTGGCTCGAACGTTCTGCGCTCAAGCTCAACCCCAATGTCGTTTTTGGGCAGGTCCATTATGTGGCCGATGGAGGCCTCCACCTGGTATTCCGTGCCGAGATATTTATTGATCGTCTTCGCCTTCGCGGGCGATTCCACGATCACCAGTGACTTTGCCATTCTTTCCCTTCGATCCACCGCTGCTGCATGCCGACGAAAAGCCTCGCCGGCGGGTTCATCCAATGCGAACCTAACACGGAACCGCCAAACTTGCGACCCCGCCCCGCGCCGGGACGCAAGTCGAAGCCAGTCGAGAATCTACACCCATAGACTGCGTTGGTTCAATTTGGTCTTGCTTCAGAGAACACACAAACGCATAAAACTTGTGCATGGAAGCGCAGGGAAGCCCTTCTATCCTCTCGCGCTCGGGGTCTGATCTGCAGCGTGTGTCGGAAGTAAATTAAAAGCAGCGAATGTAATTCTTTCCGGGCATCTGGCGTATTCTGCCGCGGAGCTCCAACTCAAACAAGGCAGTGAAGATCTCGGCTGAGCCAACGTTGCCTTCCAGCGCTTCGATGAGATCGTCGAGCTGCGTCGCCTCATCCTGCTTGAGACGGCTTAGGACGGCACGCTCGTGCTCTAGAACGGGCGGTTCATCAAATAGAGATGCGATACCTCCCGGTTTCGATTCAGGGTTACCGGAACGACGCTCGAGCTCTAGCTTGACGTCCGAGGAGAGTTCCTCCCAGACATCCTCCCAGGTTGCTGTGAGTTTTGCACCCTGTTTGATGAGGGTGTTGGGCCCCCAGGCATTCTTATTGGTTACATTGCCAGGCACGGCGAACACATCGCGGTTCTGCTCCATGGCGCAGCGGGCGGTGATGCGGGTACCCGAGTACTCGCCCGCCTCAATAACCAGAACCCCGATACTGATGCCGCTGAGGATGCGATTCCGTATCGGGAAGTTCTGCGGCGCGGGGAAGGTGCCGATTGGGAATTCGCTGAGGATCGTCCCCCCGGATGCGACGATCCGCTCTGCGAGCTTTCGGTTCTCTTTGGGATAGACAACATCGATGCCGGTTCCCCAAACAGCCATCGTGGTTCCCTGTGCGTCGAGCGCACCTTTGTGCGCGGCGGTATCCACCCCACGCGCCATGCCGCTGAGAATTACAAGACCACGAGCGGCGAGATCGCGTGCGAGCATCTCGGCCATACCGGTTCCGTAGGGTGAGGGATGACGCGTACCAACTACTGCGATCCCTGGGCGCCCAAGCGTGCTCGCATCTCCGCGCACCCACAGCACCGCCGGCGGATCGTAGATTTCCAGCAGCTGCCTCGGATACTCTTCATCCTCGGGCGTAATGAAGGAGCCGCCCCACTCTGTGATTCGGTTGGATTCCTGCTCAGCTTCGTCCAGGCCGCGGCCTTCAAAAACAAACTGTGCCGCCTGTGCGGGAAGCCCGGCTGCTTCGAGCTCCGTGAGCGATGCCTCGAAGACACGTTCTGCAGCGCCGAGCTGTTGGATCGCGCGAAAGACGCGCACTGGGCCCATTAACGGGGCGAGCTTGAGAGCCATCCAGCCCAGCCTACCGCGACGCTTTGTGCTCAGCCTGTACTGCTCTGCTTCACTGGCTTGATACATTCTTTCCCCGGAAACGAGTGAATTAGATAGGTTTCAGACCTGCGGTCGCGAGCATGCGCAGAAACTGCTGGCGGGTACGCATGTCTGTGGCTTGAGAGGCAAGTCTCCCCTCGCGATCGAAGACAAAGGTGCGAGGAATGCCGGAAACATGAAACTGCGTGGCGACTCTGCCGCCCTCGTCGAGGAGTACCGGTGGAGCATATACGATGCTGCGGACGTAGCTCTTCACGGTAGAGCTGCTTTCGCTGGATATTGAAAGGATGACAAGCCCCTGCTGCTGATATTGCCTGTAGATCTGGTCCAGGTCCGCCATCTCTTTACGGCAAGGGGGACACCATGTGGCCCAGAAGCTAACGAGGACAACTTTGCCACGTAATTCAGAGAGCCTGATCTTATTCCCTTTGAGGTCCTTCAGCGTGAATCCGGCGCTGGCCGCGTCTGCGTCATTCGCGGCGTAGGTCGCGAGAGCCTTCTGCAGCAATGGATCCTGGAGGTCAGTGGAAATGCCCTCGTAGCGTACCAGGCGCGCGAGATCCATATATGGGATAGGCGGCAAGCCATTGCTGGAGGGGACCGGCGTCTCCCGCAGTGCCTGCGCAAGGGTGTCACCCAC
>JAICMT010000286.1 GCA_025929125.1 Acidobacteriaceae bacterium
AGCGGAAGGGGTTAAAGTTCTCATCGCGGTCAAACGCGTCCGAGTGCTCCGCCCTTTTCAGCCAGCCGACGACAGCGTACGTCAGCGGAGTGGCAAGCACTTCATACCCCACCTTCAATACATATCCGGTCAGGATCATGTTCACCAGCGTCGCCCCTGAATACTTGCCGCCGAAGGTCAGCACAATCACCAGCGTGGTGTCGACCGCCTGCCCGACGACTGTGGATCCCACCGTGCGGGTCCACAACATCCTGCCCTCGGTCCACAGCTTCATACGCGCCATGGTGTACGAGTTGGCAAAATCTCCCGCCCAGAACGCAATCAGGCTGGCGGTCTGAATGCGAGGCAGAAAGCCGAAGACGGTCACAAATGCCTGTTGATTCTTCCATCCAGGCGCGCCCGGCAGCGCAATCACCAGAATTCCCATTCCGTATAACAGCGCAGTCCCAAAGGTCCCCAGCCAGATCGCTCTTCGCGACGCGGAGAAGCCGTACACTTCCGTGAAAACGTCTCCAAAGATGTACGTCACCGGAAACAGCAATACGGCGCCACTGACGGCCAGCGGACCGATCATGCAGATCTTCTGTGCGACCAGATTCGATACCAGCAGAATCACCACAAATATGGTCGTCAGAACATCGAGATACTTGTACCGGCGCACATCGGAGCTCATTCCACCATCTTTCGTGTTGAAGCCGCAGGCGATGCTCTCTGCGCCGGGTCCTATTTTCGCGCCGGAGACTTCAGCCCCATCTCCGCCATCACCATTTGCAGATCTTTCCAGGCCTCGCCCTTTTGGCGCGGATCGCGCAGCAGAAACGCCGGGTGGTACGTCACCGCAAGCTTCGCACCTCGGCAGCTATGCCAGCGTCCGCGAAGACCGCTGAGCGATTGTTTCACTCCAAGCAAATACGTTGCTGCAGTCGAGCCCAGAGCGACAATGACCTGCGGCCGGATGATATCGACCTGCTTCAGCAGGAACTGAGAGCAGGTATTGGCCTCCACCGGCTCTGGCACGCGATTCCCCGGTGGCCGGCACTTCACGATGTTTGCGATATAAACGTCTTCCCGCTGCAGTCCCATGGCGGAAATCATGTTGTTGAGAAGTTGACCGGCCTTGCCGACAAAGGGAACGCCCTGGGCGTCCTCATCCGCGCCCGGTCCCTCGCCTACAAACATCAACCGAGCTCCAGGCGAGCCGTCGCCAAACACAATCTTCTTACGCCCCGCATAAGCGAGCGGACATCGGGTGCAATCGCCGATCTCCTTCCGCAATGCCCTCAGTGCAGCGGCACGCTGGTCAATCGGAACCGATGATGCTGGAAGCGGAGCTAAGGAGTCGAAAGAAACCAGCCGTGTCGCCATCTCTCCTGAAGTCGTACTTACAACCGAGATGTCTGGCGGCCGAATCCGCGCCACTAGACCGGACGGAACCGCAACCGGCGGGGATGCAACAACGGCTGACTGCACGATCTCCAGAACTTCATCCTCGGGAGCAGGGTTCGATGCAATGCCGCCTTCTCCTGCTTCGCCCCGGCGATAGAAGTCATAGACCCCGAGATCGCGGTAATACTCCACCCAGGCCCGGAGCTGCACCCCTCGATCGGCTTCCACTCCTGGCTACACCTCAGGCTCTTGGGGAGTTTCTTCCGCCTTATGCTCGGCCGGAGAAACCTTGAAGCTGACGTGCCCCTGCAGGATCTCGTCCTGCGCGACCCGGCATGCCTTCATGGACTTGGTCGGCACCATCGGCTCGGCTCCCGATTGAAGCTGGCGAGCGCGGCGTGCGGCGCCCTTTACCAGGCTGTACCTGTTCAGCAGTGGATTCTCAGACGTCATGGCGACACCTCAACAATGCTTCCAATCTACCCCAAACCGGAGTCTTTGTCCCTCGCCATCACAAGAGGAAATCCGAGCACAAATGGTGGAATATAGATCGTCAGCAGGGGATCTGAAACATCTCCAGGGCAGCACACAGCCGACGCGAACGCGATGCGGTGCGGCAGCTCTCAGCCGTGACCGAGCTGTCCTCCCCAGCGCCGCGCTCATGCAGCACAACCGCTCTCAACTCCGCAACCGCCTGATCCAGAACGTCGTTCACCAGAGCGTACTTATAATCCCACACCTGCTCAATCTCACTGCGAGCCTGCTGCAGCCTGCGCTCAATCACCACGGCCGAGGTCACGTGCTCGGCCTGGCTGCGCTGGCGTAGCCGCATCTCCAGCACCTGCGGACTCGGTGGCAAAATGAAGATGGAAACTGCGGCGGGTAACCTCTGCATGATCTGCTTGGCGCCCTGCACATCGATATCCAGCAGCAGGTCCTTCCCCGACTTCCGCGCATGGTCGAGCGCCGCGAGCGCCGTGCCGTAGTAGTTCCCGAACACCTCCGCCCACTCCAGGAACTCTCCGCGGCCGGTCATCGCTTCGAACGTGTCTCGATTGGTGAAGTGATACTCGCGGCCATCGATCTCGGATCCGCGCGGCGCACGCGTCGTGTAAGAAACCGAAAACTCCAGCCCCTCCACCAGGCTTCGGAGTTGCGCCACCAGCGTAGATTTCCCCGAGCCCGACGGAGCCGAGATGATGAAGAGGATTCCAGCCATGCCTTTAGGAGAGTGTAACCGCTGCAGCCGCCATCGCAATGCTATTCAAGGTTCTGTACCTGTTCCCGCGCGCGCTCGATCTCGGTCTTCATCTCCAGCCCCAGGGTAGTCAGTTTCAGGCCAAGCGCCGGGTCGCCTCCGCTCGTCTTGGACAGCATCGTGTTCGCCTCGCGGTTCAGCTCCTGCAGCAGAAAGTCCAGCCGTTTGCCGAGCTCGCCGCCTCCATCCAGCATCTCCACGAAGCTCTGGATATGCGCCCGCAGCCGCACCAGCTCTTCCTCAATATCGGATCGTTCCACCAGCAGCGCCGCCTCAGCCAGCAGCCGCTGGTCAGAGATCTGAGTCTCCCCTTCTCCGGTCTTCGCAGCAGACTCCTCCGTGCTCCGAAGCAGCTCCCTCACGCGCGACCGCAGCCGTTCAAAGTGGATCTCCCGCGCATTCATGCGAATCTGCGCGCACTCCTCCGCCAGATCGCGCAGGCGCATCATCGAGGCGCGCAGCTCCTGTGCAAGAACCGTGCCCTCGGTCCCGCGCACGTCGTTCAACTGCTCGAACAGCGAGGGCGCAAGAGCGGCAACGGCTGCCTCCAGTCCTGCCGAACGCGGCGCTTCCGGCACAGCAGTGGCCTCGGTCGAGAGCACTCCGGGAATCTTCAGCAGCTCATGCAGGTCTGGTTCGGCATTGAAGTGGTGCGCCTTGGCCGCCTCCTGGAACGCTTTCATCAGCGAGCCCAGCAGCTCGTGATTGACTTGAACCGCTTGCGCCTGCTCCTTTACCCTGCGCTCAAAGTAGAGCGTCACGTCCACATGGCCGCGCTTGATGCTCTCCTTGAGCAGGCGCCGCAGCAACAGCTCCACCGCATCGCAGTCTCCCGGCAACCGCATATTCAGGTCCAGAAAGCGATGGTTCAC
>JAICMT010000105.1 GCA_025929125.1 Acidobacteriaceae bacterium
CCGAGCGCTGCGAGGAAGAAGACGACTGCGATAGTGAAGTAGATATTACTCATATCTTCCTCCAGCCGCGGATCCTTCCCAGGTCGTATTCGAGCTGGCGGTTGAGACCGAAAATCTGCGCCCGCATGGGCTCGGAAAGGGTACGCGGCTCGGGCGCTTCATGCCACAGACCTACGATCCAATACGTGAGGGTGATCAGGTAAGCGGCAACCCTTATCTCGTGCAGGGACCGGATTGTGCTGGCCTGATGTGCCCACCCGAGCCAGCTTGTTGAGACATCATTCAGCATACCGATGAAGGAATAAGCTCCCAAGCCAAGAGCAATGCGCCCCACATGGGTCTTCCAGGGAAAGCCGCCCGTTGCGCTCAGAACCACCAAACCGACAAACAGCTCCGTCATGAGCGCCGAAGAGAAAAACGTGCCCCTCTCCACAATCGTTTGCACAAGCGAGCCCTTTACCGGAGAGCAGAGGGCTGTCAGAACAACGTCGACCAAAACGCTGATTCCGACTAGGCGAATGAACGAGCGTTTTGCGTCGGGAGCCCAGCGGCCGAGCGGAGCAAACAAGTGCGAACCGATCTCGAAGACAACAGCAAGTTGCAGGAGCATTTCGACTGTCGCCATGATCCAGTAGGTGTCGTAGGTGAGCCTGCGGGAGCCATAGCGATAGACAAAGTACATGCCGAAGGTTGTAACCAGCGAGTCGGCAACCATCAGTGTGAATATGGGAAAGGATTTCGCGCGGCCGCTCGCGAAGAGCACGGTTATCAGGATCACCTGGCCTACAAAACCAGTCGCCCAAAACAGGCGGTCGAAAGCGGATAGATGCATCTCAGAGCTCCGTTTTGAGCGACCAGTCTATAACTTGACAGCGCGCGTTTTAGAAGTGTACCGCCAAGCCCCCATCAGGAGGAGGAAAAGGTGGAAGCGGATCACCCGGATCTTCTGCCACCGTAGTGCTAGTGGACGTAAGCGGGTGCTGAGCAAGGGCACGGCCGCCGAAGGTGCTGAGGGTGAGGACCGCCAGAGAAAAAGCTGCGATGCGGAGCGTTGACTTCACTGGGAGAATCTCCTTCTGAGGCGGGTTGCGCGCTCAGGGAGAGACTAGCCAGCACTTCCTCTAAATCACTGAAATAACGAGGCTTGTTGCGGATACGAAAATTGGGCCGAGGATTACAAGTAAGTTACTGGTAATCCTGAGATGTGCCATGGATGCGGACGACGTGCGAACCTCTCACGCTTCGGGAGCTTGTTGCGCATACACAACAAATCAGACCTTGAATTTCAATTGCGTGGACAAATTGAATTCACGGACACGACCAGAGAGATCACCATCGGAAGATATATCCTTCTGTGAATTGAACAGTTTACCAGACTCTCCGAGGGAGTAAGGAGCTAGCCGGAAAACGACTTGTTGCGTATGGGAAATCAGCTAGAAAAACTGTTCGCGTTTTGGAAGCGAGCTGACAGAATCCTAATCAGGCTACACAGAGCGGTATATGCCTCGGTGCCTGGAGAGTTCAACACTCACCAGGCACTTTCACTTTTTGCCCGGCTTCCGCCTACATCAGTTCCCCGTTTGCTGGCCCACTCAGGTCCAAATCACTTCGAAGCGACGACCAGCTTGTAAGTTGCGGAGTGCACCAGGAACCCATCGGTCGCAGTGACGGTAATAACGTAATTGCCGCCGCTGGTATAGGAGGGGTTCTGGGACGGCAGCTTTCCAGAGCAGCCGCCGACAGCAAGAGCGACTGCCAGCAGCACGAGCGAAAACAGCCCCGCTCGGGCCAGAGACCCGGCGCGATATCGGGCGAGGACCACGCCGAGCGTAGTGACGATCCCCGCGAGCCAGAGCCACAGATTTCCAGCGATTCCATATCCAATCACCGTGTACTGTGAGGTAGTGCTGAAGTTGATGGTGAGAGTGGTTGCCGGAGACTTGGGAATAATACCCGTCGCTGCCGAAGTATCGCATGCAGCGGCCACTGCCCCGCCCAGGCTGCAGCTTACCGACAATGGAAACGAGAAACCGGCGATCGGCGTAATGCTGGCGGTGGTCGAGATGGCGTTCCCGGCGACGACCTTGCCGGAGACGGGGTTCAGCGCAAGCGTGAAATCAACTCCGTTGCCGGTGAGGGTCGCCGCCAGGCCGCTATAGAGAACATTTGAGGAGTTCACCGAGAGCATTCCCGGCTGAGCGCCGGTGGCAGGGGCCCTAAAAGTAATTCTGATTGGGCAGGAGACACCCGCGGCTATGGTCGAGCCGCAGGCGGAGGTATCCACCGAATATGGCCCGCTGATCACGAATGGTGGGACAGCCAGGGGACCACTGGCAATGCTGGTCAGGGTCAAGTTCTGCGAGGCGACATATCCCACATCCTGATCCCCAAAGGCAACTGCGCTGCTGCTGCCGGACGAGGAGAGAGAGAAGCCCGGGGTTCCCGTCCCCGATAAAGCGGCGGTGACGGAGATTGCACCCGAAGACTGGACCGTAAGTAGACCGGAGCGGGAGCCTAGAACGGTTGGCGCAAAGATCACGGCAATCTGGCAGCTTGCGCCCGCAGGCACGTTGGTGCAGTTGTTCGATGCGATCTGAAAATCACCATTTACGAAAGCACTAGAAATTTGCGCGGGAAAGCTGGCGTTATTCGTCCAGGTGAAGGTCTGTGCCGAGCTGGTGAATCCCACGGCCGCCGAGCCGAAATCTTTACTGGTCGGTGTGAGGGTCGGCTGACCACCATCGGCGGTCAACTCGAAGAGCATGTATTCCAGCAGCTTTTCCTGTGGAGTCATCGGTCCAGCCGGGCACTCTGCCGGGAAGCTCATGCCTGGGGAGCTGGTACCGCTCTCAACGTGGTACTCGTTGAAAAGAACCCGGCCGCACTGGTTCTGCGCAGCGATGGGAGTATCGAACACGAGCTGCATGACGGGATTCTGCACGCCACCGAGAGGCTGATTCAGCGCGAGCCAGGAGCGGGTAGGGGGCACGACGCCGGTGGTATCAAGCCGGATGGTGTTGAGCACCATCTGGCCTGGGCTGATGGAGGCATTGATAACCGGCAACTGGAGCCAGTTGGAGAGGGTCTGTCCGGCGGTGAAGGAGGTGTCGACGGTGGCAGTTCCCGAAGGCACCTGATTACCGCTCGGTAACCAATTGGCAACGCCGTCGAACGGAGGATTCTGGTACATCCAATCGTAGCTATAGTGGCTGGCGTACACGCGGCCGCCGGAATCGGCGAATTGTCTGAAATTCGCAAGCTCCTGAGACTGTTCACTTGGCAGCATGGGGCTTCCCTGGCAGGGGAGCATGAGGACGTCGTATTGGTCGAGCGTGGCCTGGCTACCCATCAGTGAGCTTTCAGAAGGCGTGTTTGCATTGACCCCGGCACCTGCTCCATGGTTCCCCAGAAATAAGTTGATTCGGCCGGGACCGCTGGCATCCGTGAACTCGGAGTCCTGGATGCCTACTTTGCGGAGAACGCACTCCACTTGATCCACCGAACCAGTCGCGATCGCAATTTTGGGGATGTCGCCTTCGGTTTGGTTCTTCGGCATCACCGCGAAATCCGCCGGAAGATTGGTGCTGGTACAGGCGGGGACATTGGAGATCGTCAGTTGGCGACGCCAGCGGCCAGAGACGATGACCAGCGGAATGTTTGCGCCGACCGGCATATTGCCGATGGTGAAGCTTCCGTCGACGCCAGTCATGGTGCCGACCAGCGGCGAACCGGAGGGTGGCGCGCCCACCTGAGGACAGCTCACGCCCGCGGTAAAAGGTGCAACCGGAGCATTGGGTACGTAGACAGTGATGTTCGGCAGCGGGTCAGTACCATTGGGAGCGTAGACCACACCCGATATGGAAGTTGTCTGATTTCCTGAACAGGTTTGCTGCTGGCATGCGAGGCCAGTACAGCTCTGCCCCAGCGCGGAGGAAGCTATAGACGCAGCTACGACCGCGGAGATCAGCAGACCACTGTATTGGCGCATAAATTACCCCAAGCAATACACCAGACCTGATAGCATGCGCAAGATAAAACGCCTGCATATTGGCTCGGATTCCAGGGACGGGAGAGCATGCAAGATCGTACGAATCGGGTTCCTGCAGCTATCGAACCGGCGAGGGAAAAGCGCCTGCTCACGCTATGGGTAATCGTCACAATTCTTCTTGCCGTGCGCAGCATCCCTGCCCAGAGCATTCCAACGGCGACACGCGCCGGCGACCTGCAGATCGGCGGCGGCTTCAGCTTTGCGCGATCGGCGTATAACTTCACCCCGCTTCATCTGATCGGTGGGAGCTTTTACACGACCTTCGCGTGGAAGCACCACTGGGGAGGCGAGTTCGACTTCCACCATGTCAAAGGAACGGCGGACTCGACGGTTTACGAGCGGACGTACGAGATCGGCCCGCGGTTTTTCCTGGTCCGTGGCCCACTGAATCCCTATGCGAAGGCAATGTATGGACGCGGGGTTTACAACTTCTCTCAAAACCGCGCAAACCTCGCGTACAACATCTACACACTGGGGGGCGGATTGGATTTCGCGGTCCGACGTTCCATCGATATTCGCGCAGACTATGAATACCAGAACTGGGCTGGATTTCCGCTGGGCACGCTGCATCCGAGTCTGATCACGCTGGGGTTGGCCTACCACTTCCACGAGTAGCCGGCCCTATTCAAGCACGCTCATCCGGGCGCTCTCCATGATGTTCAACCGTTGAAGAATCTTGCGTGCAAGCCCGGTAATTGGAATGCCTCCGAGGCGAGACGCCGGAACCCAGAGCAGGTCGCGAGCGGACTGAGGAATTGCACGGCGAAGTGTATTCGCCTCTTTTGTTCTTTGCGGTCCGCGCTCCGAGGCGGTATAGACCTGTACATAGTAGTTCGTGTTGGTAATGGAGTGCCGCACCCGCAACACGGGCTCTTGGCCTTCCACCGCATCGACAGGAAGAGTCGGCAGTTCATACATCCCAGGCATGAGCGAAGAATCGGCAGGCCGATGCGCCAGCAGTACCTCGGTCTGGAGTCCTTTCTTTCTCACGTCCAAAAGATAAGCGGCCGGGATGCTGCGTTGAGGCGCTCGTTGTGGCGTTGAGTGCTCTCCGCGGGTTCTGCAGAATTCATGGACCGGACATTGAAGGCACAAAGGAGATTTCGGAACACAAATGGTGGCGCCGAGCTCCATCATGGCCTGATTATGATCACCCGCCGCTCTGGAAGTTCCAACGCCCCACGAGTCGTTTCCCCCGGCACGTTCCCGCGGACGAACGGCCGCCGCCAACGCAATCCGCTCGTCGGCATCCCAGCCCCTGGGGCGTTTCCTGGAAGCATCGGAAGGCGCGGGAGCAGAAGCGTCGGTTGGCATCAGCTGCTGCGCCTGCTCGCGAACGAAGGCTCGGGTCGCGGCAGTACCGTCATTGGGCTGACCTGTCAGCCGCAGGATCACACGCTCGACATTGCCATCGACGACGGCGACCGCTTCGCCGAACGCGATGCTGGCAATCGCAGCTGCGGTGTAGTCGCCAATGCCGGGCAACGTTCTCAGGTCGGCTGCTGTGGCGGGAAAGCGTCCTTCACGCTCAAGGACGATGAACTGAGCTGTTTTGTGCAGCATCCTCGCGCGACGGTAGTAGCCGAGGCCGGACCAGGCGGCTAACACTTCCTGCTCAGGAGCCAGCGAGAGCGACATCAGAGTCGGAAAGCGCCGAAGAAATTCAGTGTAATGCTCAATGACTGCGGCAACCCGCGTCTGTTGCAGCATGATCTCGGAGACCCATATCTCATAGGGATCGTGGGTTCCGCGCCAGGGCAGCTCGCGCGCGTGGGATGCGTACCACTCCATCAGCTTCGCGCGAAAGGGTTCCGAAGCAAGCTTCGCCGGTTCCGTGCGCGACACAGGTCGCACCTGAACACCGGCTTGGCCGTCCCTAGACCTCGAAACCATGTGTGACAGTCTACCTTGCACCTTCGGGGTGGCCCATGCTGCTTTCGTAGCCTTACACTGCTGCGCATGGCCCATGCCCTGATGCGCCGCACGTTCTTGAAACAAGGCGCGCTTGCCGCGGGTGCAGCGTTATCTTCC
>JAICMT010000030.1 GCA_025929125.1 Acidobacteriaceae bacterium
CGAGGTCTCTGTTAGTCCGTAGCCCTCGAGAATGCGAATGCCCACATCCGCGAACCAGCCGGCTGTGTCGATGCCCAGCGGGGCGCCTCCGGAGACGAACGTTCCCACTCGTCCACCAAAGGCTTCATGAATTTTTGAGAATACCAGCTTGTCAGCGAGTCTCCAGCTTATGGCGCTAGGTGTCTTGCCGGATGCGGTCTGGGTTCGATGCGCTTTCCCGACATTCAGTGCCCAGTTCAGGATGCGTTTCTTTGTTCCGTGGCTCTTGCCTTCAACGCCCTGGCGGATCTTCTCAAACACGCGCGGGACTCCGACAAAGATGGTTGGGCGGACAGCTTGCATCGCATGGCGCAGGGCATCGATCTTCGGGCAGTAGGCGACGGTTACTCCCTGCAGCATCAGGGCATAATCCAGATGACGCGCGGTTACGTGCGAGAGCGGAAGGAAAGAAATGCAGGAGTCTTTTTCTCCAAAGCCGAAAGGAGCCGTGGAAAGGGTGAAATTGCTGGTGAGATTGCCGTGGGTCAACATGACGCCCTTAGGCTCGCCGGTCGTGCCTGAGGTATAGATGATCGTCGCGAGGTCACTGGGCTGCACACTTTGGCTCTGTGCGTTGAAAGCGGCGTCAGGGATCTGGATCTCACCAGCGCGCGCCACGAGGGAAGAGAAGCTCTCTGCGTTGGGAAAATTCCCTTCTTCCATGACCACAACATGCTCGAGCGCGGGAAGTTCACCTGCTGCGCAGAGCTTGTCGTACTGTTCTCGCGTGGAGACCGCGACAACCTTGGCTGCGGAGTCGCGCAGCATATAGCCGATCTGTTCCGGGGTCAGCGTCATGTAGAGCGGTACGTCCACTGCGCCGAGCGCGAGCACGGCGAAGTCGACCACGGGCCACTCCCAGCGGTTCTCGCTGAGTAGTGCGACTCGGTCACCTTTGCCGATGCCCCATCCGCTGAGTACAGCGGCGAAGGCTCGGACGCGCCGGTAGGCCTCTGCGGCCGAAATCGGGTTCCATGCTCCGCTCGTCTCCTGGTACAGCCACGCTGTCTTCTCTCCCCGGTCGGCCATTGCCAAGAACGCGCCGTTCACGGTTTGTACGTCTTGCATGCTCTCTCCTGGTTAGCTTTGTGTAGACCGTGAGCGCTGCCGCACCTCTTCGCGACTTTAACATCACACTCCATCTGCTCCACTGGAACTGGTGCGTAGATTACCAAGTGCAGCCGTCAAGCTCGAACAGTTGGACCGAGGTGGCGCAGAAATAGAAAAAAGATTGTTTGACTCCGACTTTCCCTTCCGGCATACTCTTGATAGAGTGTCTCTGCCTCCGGGCGGAGCCTGGTCACATTTCACCACGGCCGAACGGCTCATCCAGCCAGCGATTTCTATCCAGGCAATTAAGGGTGGGTTCAGTGCGTCAGCACTGCCGGGTTCGTGCGGTGGGAGACGAGGAAACATGCCTAAGAAGCTGTCAAAGAACATTGCAAAGGCGCGTGCATTGGTTGAACCACGCCCTTATACCCTGACCGACGCTGTCCCCCTGCTGCAAAAGGCCAAGTATGCGAAGTTCGACGAAACCGTCGACCTGACGATGCGCTTGGGTGTGGATCCAAAACATGCCGACCAGATGGTGCGCGGTACGGTGGTGCTGCCGCATGGTCTCGGTAAGTCGAAGACGGTAGCGGTGATCGCCTCCGGCGACAATCTAGCCGCTGCGAAGGCTGCCGGGGCGGAACATGTGGGCGGCGAAGAGATGGTCGAGCGGATCCAGAAGGAAAACTGGACGGATTTCGACGCTCTGATCGCCACCCCTGACATGATGCGTTCGGTCGGCCGGCTGGGTAAGGTGTTGGGACCGAAGGGTCTGATGCCCAATCCGAAGACCGGCACCGTGACGACCAATGTCGCTGACGCAATCCGGGAAATCAAGGCCGGTAAAGTCGAGTTCCGCACCGACAAGACGGCACTGGTGCACGTCCCGGTGGGTAAGCTCTCGTTCGATTCCCAGAAGCTCGTTGACAACGCCATGACGGTGATTACCTCGGTGATGAAGGCGAAGCCTTCGGCAGCCAAGGGTAAGTATGTCAAGGGGATCACGCTCAGCTCCACGATGGGTCCTGGGATTGAGCTTGACTCGGCTGTTACCGAGGCCGCAGGAAAGGCGTAGAGCGGCCGGTTCCGCTATTCGCTTCGACCCTGCTGCTGACTGGATTTCGCTTGGGGCTGCCCCCGGGCACTACATATGGCTATTCGAGATCTGGAATAGCGAGAGGTTAGAAACATGGCATTGACCAAGGCAAAGAAGGCGGAGAAGGTTGCGACGCTCGCGAAAGAGCTGGAAACCTCAACCTCTGCGATTATTGGCACCTTTTCGGCGCTGACTGCGAGCAAAGACTTCAGCCTGCGAAAGACCGTTCGCGAGGCTGGCGGCAGCTACCACGTCGTCAAGAACAAGCTGGCAGCGCGGTCGTCCAAGGGCACAAAGATTGAAGCTGCACTGCAGGGCCTGAAGGGTGTCTCGTCCGTGGCTTACACTTCGGGCGATCCGGTTGCACTCGCCAAGGCTCTCTCGACCTGGGTGAAGGAGAATGCAGAGTTCACGTTCAAGCTGGGCATCGTTGACGGCAAGGTGATCACCAGGGAAGAGATTGCCGCACTGGCTACCCTGCCGGGCAAGGAAGAGCTGTTCTCGAAACTCCTATTCCTGATCAACTCGCCTGCCCAACGGCTCGCCACAGTGATCAACGCAACCGGCCGTGACCTCGCGATTGTTGTGAACCAGGCGGTGGAGCAGAACAAGTTCACCGGCTCGGCACCAGCAGCGACTGCCAGTTCGACCCCTCAGCCGCCCTCGCCTGAGGAGACCCATGCAGAGGAGTCGGCAGCCGGCGAGCAGCCTTCGGGCGCAGCTCAACCTGAGAACTCGACGGCGTCCCAGTCGGGCGAAGCGGCTGACACGGAGCCCGCGGAAGGCGCATAAAGTTTCGCTCCTCCTTTCGGGGGCGCTGGTCTGGACGCTTGGTCTGGGCTCCGCCAGCGCATCGGAAACCCGGCGGGAGAGGCAGCCGAAGAGCGGCACGGTCTTCGGGTACGCAATCGGCAGCACAGATTTTGAATTTGAAATTCAGGAGAAACAAAATGGCAGACATTCAGCAGTTGGAAGATCAGATCGTATCGCTTAGCCTTCTCGAGGCATCCGAGCTGGTAAAGAAGCTTGAGGCCCGTCTGGGCGTCTCGGCGGCGGCGGCAGTAGCAGCTGCTCCGGCAGCAGGCGGCGGAGCTGCCGCAGCTGCTCCGGCTGAGGAGAAGACCGAGTTCACCGTCATCCTGAAGGATGGTGGCGCCAACAAGATTGCGACCATTAAGGCGGTCCGCGAAGTTACCAACCTCGGCCTGAAGGAGGCTAAGGACCTGGTGGACAGCGCTCCTAAGCCGCTCAAGGAGAACGTTTCCAAGGAAGACGCGGCAGCAATCGCCAAGAAGTTCGACGGCGTTGCCGGGGTCGAGATCAAGTAAGGTTACCCGCAGGTTGGGGGAAGGCTTCCGACTGGCCGGACTGTCGTCCGGTCAGTCGTTTCCATCCCTGGCTGACGGATCCTTTGCTGTAGTGCAAGCGATTACCGGCCGAGGGCTGGAGCTTCGGCTCCGGCAATTCATATTGCCTTCGCTTGCACATCTCACCGGAAGGTTGTATCCTCATATTTGGCGAACCGCCTCTGCCTTGATTTGCTGGTAGGCAGACAGCGCTTCCAGATACTCGACATTTCTCGTTTCAACCGACGGCGATCTTTCCGGTCCATCCCGCGTGTTTTGGGTTAGGGGGCCGGCCACGATGCATTCTGGCGGCGGGATGCACTGTGATACAGGCAATACCAGCGGCAGCAAAGCTTGAAGCTAGGCGAGCTTCAAACGGTGGCAGGCATTCATTCAGAAGTAGAAAAGGTGCAGAAGGCGATCTATGCGCTCGCGGGACGTTCTGTCCTTCCGGGCGCGTCTCTGTGTCTCCATGGGATCGCCACTCCGGGCGATCAATGCAGCGCCTGGAACAGGACCGTACGCGCACTTTATAGCAGCTCCCGCAGTCCGGTGAAAGCGAAAAGTTCAGCTGGGCTGTGCATGGATAGGTAAGCAGCAGGCGCAAGGGCGACCTCCGCACTCGAGGGGTGGGGTAAGCCAGAGATGCGCAAAGTAGTCCCGGAGGGCTGACCCGCCTTCCAGCTTCGCATTCCGGATCACTGCGCAACTCGCCCGTGCGCATCCAGTCCGGCTCGAAGCCTCGAGCAGCAGTGTCAGAGAAGTTCAGGAGACTAGAAGCATGTCCAGCGAAATGCGCGCTATTCGTAGCCGGCTCGATTTTTCCAAGATTCCAACCTCCATTCAGATCCCGAACCTGATCGAAGTGCAGCGCCGCTCTTACGAGCGCTTCCTGCAAATGGACAAGCTTCCCCAGGAGCGCCAGGATAACGGCCTTCAGTCGGTCTTCACTTCCGTTTTCCCAATTACCGATTTCCGCAACGTCTCCGAGCTTGAGTTCGTCGACTACTCCATCGGCAACTGGGAGTGTAAGTGCGGCTACCTGAAGGGTCTCAATCACCTTCGTACCGCCTGCACTAACTGCGGACACATGGTCATCACGGACCCGTTCCATCCAGGCGACGTGCTCTGCGGATTCTGCGGCACCTACAACAAGAACTCTCCTGATTTCTGCACCAAGTGCGGCGACCCGGTCGGTCTGCAGCTCAAGTATGACCAGGCGGAGTGCGAAGAACGCGGCATGACCTATTCGGCTCCGCTCAAAGTCACGATTCGCCTCAAGATCTATGACAAGGATCCGGAGACCGGCGTCAAGAGTCTCCGCGATATGAAGGAGCAGGAAGTCTTCTTCGGTGATATTCCGTTGATGAGCCAGAACGGCACCTTTATCGTGAACGGCACCGAGCGGGTCATTGTCTCGCAGCTTCACCGTTCCCCCGGCGTCTTCTTCGAGACGGCAAACAATCGTACGTACTTCCTGGGCAAGATCATCCCGTATCGCGGAAGCTGGGTCGAATTCGAATACGACCAGAAGAACACGCTTTACGTCCGTATTGATCGCAAGCGCAAGTTTTTGGGAACAATCTTCCTGCGTGCCCTTGGCCTGCGCACGGATGAAGAGATTTTGAAGACCTTCTATACGGTGGATACCGTCAGCATTAGCGACGGCAAGCTGCTTTGGAAGGTGGCAGGCGAGGGCCAGCCTACACACTTGCAGGGCACCCGCCCGGCTGGCGCAATCAGCCACAAGGGTGAGGAGATCGCCCCCGCCACGCGCAAGATCTCTCCGCATACCTTGAAGCTGCTGCGTCAGCACAAGGTTGAGGCGGTTGAGGTGGAGCAGTCGGAGCTGGATGGCGCAATGCTGGCTTCCGATGTCGTCGACCTGACTACCGGCGAGCTGCTCTATGAGGCAAACCAGGAGCTGACGACCGATAAGCTGCACAAGATACTGCAGTCCGGCGTTACCTTCGTCGAGGTCTTCTTCCCCGAGCGGGACGATGTGGGCAACATCATTTCGAACACGCTGCGCCGCGACTCGGTGCGCAAGCCGGAAGAGGCGCTCATTGAGATCTACCGCAAGCTGCGACCGGGCGATCCTCCGACTCTCGATACCGCGTCTGCGCTCTTTGAGGGCATGTTCTTCGATCCCCGGAAATACGATTTCTCGCGCGTGGGCCGGCTCAAGTTCAACATCAAGCTTTACGAGAATGCCGAGGCCACCGGGCTCGACAACCGCACCCTCACGCCTGAAGACTTCTATGGCACCATCCGCTACCTGCTGAAGCTGCGCAAGAACATCGGTTCCGTGGACGACATCGATCACCTGGGCAATCGACGCGTGCGTGCAGTCGGTGAGTTGATGGAAAACCAGTTCCGGATCGGCCTGGTCCGCATGGAGCGGGCGATCAAGGAGAAGATGTCGGTTTATCAGGAGATGTCGACGGCGATGCCGCACGACCTCATCAACGCCAAGCCGGTCATGGCGGCCATTCGCGAGTTCTTCGGCTCCTCGCAACTTTCTCAGTTCATGGACCAGACCAACCCGCTGTCGGAGATTACGCACAAGCGCCGTCTCTCTGCACTGGGGCCTGGGGGCCTTTCGCGTGAACGTGCAGGTTTCGAGGTCCGCGACGTCCATCCGACGCACTACGGCCGCATCTGCCCGATCGAGACGCCGGAAGGCCCGAACATCGGATTGATCAGTTCGCTTTCGTGCTTCGCGCGCATCAATGAGTATGGCTTCATTGAGTCGCCGTACCGGCGCGTAAAGGATGGCCGCGTTCTCGATTACGTCGCCATCACCAACGCCGGAGAGTCCGGCCTGCGCCAGGGAGATCACCTCGAGATCTCGGAAGCCCGCAAGTTGAACGACACGCTGAAGCGAGAGAAAAAGCGGACCGTCGAGTTTGAGCCGTACAGCTTTTATCTTTCCGCCTGGGAAGAAGACCGCCACACCATCGCACAGGCGAACATCGAGCTCGACGAAAAGGGCGCGATTGTGCAGGACGTGGTGGATGCCCGCCGTCAGGGCAACTTCGTGCTGGTCAACAAGGCCGAGGTGGATTATGTCGACGTCTCGCCGAAGCAGCTGGTCTCGGTAGCCGCATCGCTGGTGCCGTTTCTGGAGCATGACGATGCGAACCGCGCACTGATGGGCGCCAATATGCAACGGCAGTCCGTGCCGCTGCTGGTCAGCGAGGCACCGTTGGTAGGCACCGGTATGGAAGGGGTCACGGCACGCGACTCCGGCGCCGTCATCCTGGCCAAGCGCAACGGCATTGTCGACTCGGTCGATTCCGAACGCATCATCGTTCGCGTCGAAGGCGAGCACCATCCTACCCAGCTCTCACGTGAGGTCGGGTCGGATATCTATCAGCTCACCAAATTCAAGCGCTCCAACCAGAACACCTGCATCAACCAGAAGCCGGTGGTGCAGCATGGCGACCGCGTCCTGAAGGGCCAGGTCATCGCGGACGGGCCTTGCACGGAACAGGGCGAGCTCGGCCTGGGCCGCAATGTTCTCGTAGCCTTCATGCCTTGGCGCGGGTACAACTTTGAAGACGCGATCCTGATCTCGGAGAAGTTGGTGAAGGAGGATTACTACACCTCCATCCATATCGAAGAGTTTGAGATTGAAGCCCGTGACACCAAGCTTGGGCCGGAGGAGATCACCCGCGACATCCCGAACGTCAGCGAGCATGCGTTGCGCGACCTGGACGAGTCCGGCATCATCCGCATCGGCGCCAAGGTCGGCCACAACGATATCCTCGTCGGGAAGGTCACGCCGAAGGGCGAGACCCAACTGACGCCTGAGGAGAAGTTGCTGCGAGCCATCTTCGGCGAGAAGGCCGGTGACGTTCGCGACGCATCGCTCACCTGCCCTCCGGGCATCGAGGGTACGGTGGTTGACATCCGCATCTTCTCGCGCAAGGGGCAGGAGAAGGACGAGCGTGCCAAGCAGATTGAGATGGAGCAGGTCGAAAAGCTGGAGCGCAATCTGGCTGACGAGATCCGCATTTTGACGGACGAACGTCTTAAGCGGCTCGAAGCCATCCTGGGCAGCAAGGAGGTCCTCGCGGACTTGCACGACGAGCGCACCAACAAGAAGCTGCTCAACAAGGGCGACGTTCTCAACCGCGAAACCATCGAGCTGATCAGCACTCGTAACCTCAAGCGCATCCGCTACGCAGACAAGGATCCCCGCGTCAACGAGCAGATCGACGAGATCGAGGAGATGACCTCTCGCCAGATCGATGTGCTGCGCAAGATCACGAACGAGAAGATCGCCAAAATGCAGAAGGGCGATGAGCTCGCACCGGGCGTCATCAAGATGGTGAAGGTCTATATCGCCATGAAGCGCAAGCTGTCGGTCGGAGACAAGATGGCCGGCCGCCACGGCAACAAGGGTGTGATCGCACGCATTCTGCCTGAGGAGGATATGCCGTACCTTCCGGATGGGACGCCGGTGGAAATCATCCTGAATCCACTTGGCGTGCCCTCTCGTATGAACGTCGGGCAGATTCTGGAGACGCACCTCGGCTGGGCAGCCCATGAGCTCGGCAAGCAGGTGGCCGAGGCTGCCGCAACCATGCAGAAGGCCAACGAAATCCGTGAGATGTTCAAGGCGCGCTTTGCCGGCACGGCTGCTCTCAACCAGCTACTTAACCTCGACGACGAGCAGACGCTTCGCGTCGCCAAGGGCATGAAGCGCGGCATCTGGTTCGGCACCGCAGTCTTCGACGGGGCTCGCGAGAGCGAGATCAAGGCGTTGCTCAAGGCGGCGGGCCTGCCCAGCTCGGGTAAATCGCAGCTCTTCGACGGCATGCTCGGTGATCCGTTCGAGCAGCCGGCGACCGTGGGCTACATCTACATGCTGAAGCTCTCCCACCTGGTGGACGACAAGATTCACGCGCGCTCCATCGGGCCGTACTCGCTGATCACCCAGCAGCCGCTGGGTGGCAAGGCGCAGTTCGGAGGACAGCGCTTTGGTGAGATGGAGGTTTGGGCCCTTGAAGCTTATGGCGCCGCCTACATCCTGCAGGAGCTGCTCACAGCCAAGTCCGACGACGTGTTTGGCCGCACCAAGATATATGAGGCCATCGTGAAGGGTGAGGCTGCCATCGAGCCCGGCGTGCCGGAGTCGTTCAATGTGCTCATCCGTGAGCTCCAGTCGCTGTGCCTGGATGTCGAGCTCATCAAAATGTCCGAACAAAAGAAGGTGCCCCTGCCGACCATTGCAGCAGCGGATTAGTTGGCTTAGTCCCTGCTGCCGGTTTCTGACTGATCTGGTTCAGAAGCTGGCAGCAGGCCAAAGAATTGAAAAGCTTCTGGCTACAACTGGAAGCTATGCAAGACCCAAAACTGAAAAAGCACAAGATCCAGAACCAGAACCAAAGGCATCGCGATGCGCCTCAAGTCACCGCGCGAATTGAAAGGTAACCGCAGCCCACCCGCTGCACAACGGAGACGCCAAATATGTTCCGCTCCAGCCCGTTTGAGCTCCTCGGCCCCATCATCGATTTCGATGCGATTCAGATCCAGCTCGCGTCCCCTGAGAAGATCCGCTCCTGGTCGCACGGTGAAGTCACCAAACCGGAGACGATCAACTACCGCACCTTCAAACCCGAGCGTGACGGCCTGTTCTGCGCTCGCATTTTCGGCCCCATCACCGATTGGGAGTGTCTCTGCGGCAAGTACAAGCGCATGAAGCACCGCGGCGTGATCTGCGATAAGTGCGGCGTGGAGGTCACACTGTCGAAAGTGCGACGTGAGCGGCTTGGCCACATTGAGCTCGCCAGCCCCTGCTCGCATGTTTGGTTCTTCAAGGGTCTGCCCTCCCGCATCGGCCATCTGCTGGATATCTCGCTGCGTGAACTGGAAGCCGTTCTCTACTTCGAGTCCTACGTCGTAGTCGATCCTGGCGATGCTCCGGTGAAAGAGCGCGAGGTCATCAAGGATGAGACCCGCTTCCGTGAGCTTGACCAGCAGTATCGCCCCTCCGGCTTCAAGGCCATGATGGGCGCCGAGGCCATCAAGGAGCTGCTCAAGCGGGTTGAGATCGGCGAACTCGCGATCGAACTGCGCGAGCGCATGAAGACCGAGACCTCGCTGCAAAAGAAGCTTAAGTACTCCAAGCGCCTGAAGATCGTCGAGGCCTTCCGGAAGTCAGACAACAAGCCGCAGTGGATGATTCTGGACGTAATTCCGGTTATCCCGCCTGAGCTCCGCCCGCTGGTTCCCCTGGACGGCGGCCGGTTCGCCACTTCCGACCTCAACGATCTCTATCGTCGCGTGATCAACCGCA
>JAICMT010000248.1 GCA_025929125.1 Acidobacteriaceae bacterium
TGCCGTCCGCTACTATGCTTGTCCGACTGAGCTGACTACCACCTCAAGCGGTGCGCTGCTGACCGGCCGCCGCTTGAGCGCATACATCCGCTGATCAGCCACACGCAGCAATCTGGTCGCGTCTCTCGCGTCGCGCGGAAAGATCGCGTATCCCACGCTGGCCGTTACCACCATCGCCTGTTCATTCACGATGATCGGTCGTTCTATCGCGTTTCGCAGGGAACTTACAAACCGCTCAACGGATCCTTCAGTGCTCATGTCACTGGCAACGATGATGAACTCGTCGCCTCCCAGGCGCGCCACCGTATCGGCGGCCCGGATATTCCTGCGTAGCGCCATCGACACTTCTCGGAGCACCTGATCTCCGGCAAGATGTCCCATCGTGTCGTTGATGCTCTTGAAGTCGTTCACATCCACTACGACCAGGGCCAAATTGGTGTTACGCCGATCGCAATACTGGATCGCATTGCTCAGACGCGAGGCAAACAATCTTCGGTTCGGCAGCCCTGTCAATTCATCATGCAGCGCCAGCCACTCGTTATTTGTTACCTGTTCCTCCAGCATGACCAGAATCATGCCAATGGAGATCAGAGACTTCTGCATGTTCCATACATGCGACGCGATGTCGGCGTACTGCGGATATCGCGAGATGATCCAAGGATGCAGCAGGAAATTGAATGCCCAGATGCCAAATCCGGTGACGATCGCAAGCCGTCCGGTGCTCTTTCCTGGCAGGCGCTTGTAAAAGTTCACGGCAGCGGTCAAATAGACGCAGGCAAGGCTCCAGTACACCGCTTCCCGAATTCGGCCCTGCGAGATCAGTACGCCCATCGACAACCAGGCGGCGATCTGAGCCATGGCAAGCCGCCAGTCCGCGCGGATCACCAGCGAATTCGCAACTCCGATGACCATCCCGGCAATGATGAACGGCATGTAGATCTGCGGCACTCTGACATTCCAGCCGTAGATGCTCGTGACCGAAAGCAGAGTCAGCCCATTGAGCGAGATAGAAAGCAGCCGGTCGCGTAAGGGCCGATCCTGATCGGTGGCGGCCCAGTTGAAAACCAGGCCGGCAATCAGATAACAGTCCAGCACGACTACGTGCAGGATCCGGTCCGGAATCCCGTGTTGCGGATACAGCGTGTGCGCACCGGCTTCAACCAGCGTGAAGAACAGCCCAACCAGCCATGCGTCGGCACGAGCATCCGAGTGCCGGCGGTGCACCAGAGCCAAAATAAAGATCAGGATTGCAAGAGCAAAGAGATCCGGAAGAAACGCATAGTTCATTGGAGTAGCTCCGGCTGCCCATCCATCCGAAAGCAGAGGCGCCGGATGAGCGTAATCTAAGCTGGAAGATGTCTTTGATTATGCCGCAATCAGGTCCGTTCCACGCTTAAATTTGCAAGTTGTTACTGTGGTAACCCTGGGTCGATGAGAGCTCAAATCAGTTCCTCAACAACGCCGGTATGACCTTCTCTCCACGCCCGCACTATGAATGGGCCCTGCGCAGACGGTCGTTGCCGCTTGGCCGAAACACAGTCATCCTGGGCGTCCTCAATCTCACGCCAGATTCGTTCTCCGATGGCGGAAGCTACCTCACGAAAGACTCGGCACTGAACCGCGCAATCCAGATGCTCGATCAGGGCGCGGACATTATCGACATCGGCGGGGAATCCACCCGCCCCGGCGCAACCCCGATTGCTCCTGTCGAAGAGCAGGCACGCGTGCTCCCCGTAATCGCCGCGATTCTCAGGCAGCGGCCGGATGCGATCCTTTCGATCGACACCTACCACGCATCCACCGCAGCTCTCGCGGTGGAAGCCGGTGTCGAGATCGTGAACGACGTAAGCGGCCACCTCTGGGACCCGGCCATGGCTTCGACTTGCGCCGAGCTGCGCTGCGGGGTTGTGCTGATGCACACCCGCGGCCGCCCCTCCGATTGGAAGACACAGTCAGCATTAGCGCCTGGCGAAGTCGTTCCAATGGTGCGCAGCGGGCTCGCTCAGCAGCTGCACCGTGCTCTCGATTCCGGTATTGCTATCAACCAGATCGTGCTCGATCCCGGCTTCGGCTTTGGCAAGATCGGTCGGGAAAACGATCCTCTGCTGTCTTCTCTGCACGAACTGCAGCAGCTCGGTCGGCCGATTCTCGTGGGCCTCTCGCGCAAGAGCTTCCTGCGGCCCGCCGCGGCTCCTGCCGGCCCTTCCGAGCAGAAGGCCCAACTACTCTCCGCGACTCTTGCCGCCAATACCGCCGCTATCCTCGCTGGGGCGCAGCTGATTCGCGTTCATGATGTTGCGGAGGCGCGCCCCGCCGCGGTGGTTGCTGACAGGGTATTGACTAAGAGCGACAGCAGCTAGGGCCGCGTACCGTCAGGCTGCTCTCGCGTAGAGGCGATGGAAAGCTTCGGCGCGGCCGGTAAATAGCTGCGATAGACACTGACGTGGAAGCAGGCCTGACGGAACTCCTCCTCCACATCGATCTTTCCGTCGCCAATTAACGACTGCAGATACGTTCGCAGCCACGCAATCTGCGCCATGCTCAGGCCCTTCTTAGCGATATCGACAGCCTGGCCGGTGAGGTGGGGCGAGGCATTGTCGCCGCTCACCGGAGCCGCATTGCCGTTGGTTCGGACCAGCCGCTGCTGCACCTGAACTGTCCTTACTGCCGAGGTGACGTAGATCGGCTGATGGAAGTTCGCGTAATAGTCCCGGGCGAGCACAGACAGAAACGCTGCGGTCCAAGGGCGCGAGTAACGACGGTCCGCGGGCAGCCGATCGTCCACCTGCAGCGTTCCGCCTGCCGGAAGGGCCACCAGCTTCTTCTGCCGCAGCAGGTCCTCCAGATCGGAGTTGTCACGAATCCGGTCCAGTCCCTCGCGATCCGCCATCTCGTTCTGGTGCACGAGAATTTCATGCGATCCATACAGCGGAGCCGGAACATTCAACCGGCCGCGGCTGTCATACAGGGAGTCCAACCGCAGGCTTGGCAACAGCACCGGAGTGCTGGCCTCCTGTTCAATGGACTTCAGCGGAGAGATGGAGCTGAAAGCCTGTCGAGGCGAGTTCGTCGAGGCGTCCTCGTCGTTCTCTTCAGGTCGCAGTCGCCGCGCCGGAATCCGAGCAGCGGTAGTCGTGCTGCCGCGCCGATTTCTCCGCGCCGTCTGCTTATTTGCTGCGAGTGCCTTCCGGCTCGACTGCCGGTCGGGCGTGTGCGACCGTTTGTCGGCGCGTCGCTGCCGTACTCGAACCTCGCGCGGCGGATTGTGTTCTGCGCGCGCGGATTCGACCCGCTTCTTCCTGTTCGTGATACGCGAGTGGACCCGCTTTGGCGGATGCGCTTCCGCAAGCCGCGTGCGCTGCCTGCGTGTTGCGTGGGCCAGCGATTCCGGGCCGGCGCTGCGCGAGGCAGACGGACGCGGAAGACTGCGAATCGGCTTGCCGGCCGGCGACGCTATCGGGATCGACAGCAGAGCCAGAGCCACGGTGAAAGCGGCAGCTCGTCTTTGCATTTTCTACTTTTTGGAGGCGCGGAGCGCCAGAGCAACTTTCACCCTATCGGGTTCGTAGAAACTGGATAAGTGACCAGACAGGTTCTGTGTACCCATCGGTTAATGCAATTGGCCGATGTTCGAACCCAGAATGCGAATCCGTGTCGCGTTTCGCTCCGTCAAACCAGAGTCAACCCAAATCAATCTCTCCCCGGAGGAAGGGTGCGTTTCGTTCTTTCAGCGGCCGGTGCAGCAGCAATCGCTGTCGTGCTGAGTCTCTCGTCCTCGATTCCCATCGCCGCGCAGACCGCGGACAGTCCTGCTTTCTACGCGCAGAGGGTCCGGCCGATTCTGCTGAGGAATTGTGGCAAGTGTCACTTCAATATGAACCACAAAGGCGGCCTCGCGATGGACAACAAGGCGTTGCTGATGAA
>JAICMT010000047.1 GCA_025929125.1 Acidobacteriaceae bacterium
AAAACCGAGCGACGCAATGGCCGCAATGGCCTCGTCCACCTGGTCATTCCGCCAGGTGATCCCTGTATGGCCGATGTGAATCTTGCGCTGCTTCGGTTTGGCCGCAAGCGCGGGAGTCATGGTAAGAGCCGCCGAAGCAGCGGCCGCGCCGCACAGAAACTCTCGTCGCGTCATTGCGTCCACAAAACACCTCCGATGCAAGAATCTGGACCTGCGTCTTCTGCAAGCATGATTGCACAAAACGCAACCACTTTGCCCGGCAGCCCGGAACCTTGTCAAGGCACACCCTCAGAGACGAATGCTGATAGGCTGATCGCACGCTGTGCCGCGCCGAAAGCGCTGGCTTACACGCGCTTGACGCCCAGAGTACAGAAAGATAGGATTTTGGAGGATTGCGCTATGCGCAACGCAACGGGCGCCTTGCGCAACGGCACCCCAGGTGTCTAACAGTCAAAAGACAGGCGAGGAGCTCTGCTGTTTTGCCAGACTACAGTAGTTTCAAATTAAAAGACAAAGTCGCAGTTGTCACGGGAGCTTCCCAGGGAATCGGCCGGGCCATCGCGATCGGATTGGCTGAGGCCGGCGCAAACGTAGTGCTGGCGAAGTATCCCGGCGCACGCATGGAAGAGATCCACGAGGTGCAGCGGCAGATCGAGTCGGTCGGCCGCAAAGCTCTCGTCGTGCTCACTGACGTAAATAAAGTGGCAGACTGCTACTCCCTAATGGAACAAACCGTCGCCGCGTTCGGCCGCATCGACATTCTGGTCAACAATGCAAGTTGGACGGGAACGGGTGACGCGGTCGACGTGACCGAAGAGGAGTACGACAAGACCTTCGATGCTACCGTCAAGAGCGTCTTCTTCGCAAGCCAGGCGGCGGGAAAGATCATGCTCGCGCAGGGCGGAGGCCGCATCATCAATATCGGCTCCAACTTCGGCGAGATCGCGTTCAAGAAGCGCGCCGTCTACGCCGCGGCCAAGGCAGCGGTCCATCATATGTCGAAGGCTCTCTCGCTCGAGTGGGCTTCTCGCGGCGTCCTCGTCAACACGGTTGCGCCCTGTATCACGGAAACAGAGACGCGCAAGAACATCCTGGAGCGCCCCGGCTATAGGGAGTGGGCAACGAAGGAGATGATTCCCCGCGGCCGCTGGAATCAGCCTGAGGATCTCGTCGGCGCGGTGTTGTTCCTCTCCAGCGACTTCGCGGACATGATCGTCGGCCACACGCTCATGGTGGATGGCGGCTGGACGATCCACTAAACAGAGCACAAGCATCAGGAAGTCGACAGAGGATATGCAGATGAGGCTCAAGGGAAAGATAGCCGTTATCACCGGAGCAGGTCAGGGGATCGGGCGTGGCGTTGCCGAGATTTTCGCCGAAGAAGGCGCTGATGTGGTGGTCAGCGATCTCAAGCTCGACTCGCGCACAGACGAGGTAGTCTCCACTATTACCAAGCTCGGCCGCCGCGCCATTGCCGTCCAGGCGGACGTTTCCAAACGAGCCGATCTGGATCGGCTGTTCGACACTGCATCGGAGAAGCTGGGACCGGTCAATATCCTGGTCAACAATGCCGGCATTGAGACAATCGTGCCCTTCACCGAGCTCACCGATCAGCAGTGGGAAGATGTCACCAATGTCAATCTAAAGGGCGAGTGGATGGCCGCGCAGATCTTCTGCAAGCGTCTCATCGCGGAAGGCCGCCCAGGCTGCATCATCAATATCGGTTCTATTCAGGCAGGCAAAGTCCTGCCGGGTCGCACCCACTACGCACCCAGTAAGCTGGCCATCGAAGCCTTGACTCGCAATGCTTCGGCCGAAATGGGCGCCCACGGCATCCGCATTAACTGCATTCATCCGGGTCTGATCGAAACACCAATGACCGACTGGGTGCTGAAGAGCCCCGATATCCTGCCGCAGGTGATCGCACAAATTTCGCTTGGACGGCCCGGCAAGCCATTTGAGGTTGGTCGCGCCGCTGCCTTCCTTGCCTCCGACGATGCCGGCTATATCACTGGCCAAGCGATCTACGTGGATGGCGGCTGGGTCGGAAAATAAGTCGGCATCTTTCTTCGTCTACCTTCTCGAGTGTGTTCCCCGACGCTTCAAACTGGTCCTATGCCTCTCCCCAGCGCGGGCATGCTGATGTACCGCATCCCTTCCCGGCTCGAAGTCTTCCTCATCCATCCCGGCGGCCCCTATTTCGCCAATAAGGATCAAGGCGCTTGGGGTATCCCCAAGGGCGAGTACAACCCCTCTGAAAACCCTCTGGACGCCGCAATCCGCGAGTTTGCCGAGGAGACCGGGTTCATTGCTTCCCCGCCCTTTCTCCCCCTGGGCGAGATCCGTCAGCGCAATCGCAAGCGGGTCACGGCGTGGGCCTTCGCCGGAGAATGCGATCCCGACCAACTCGTCAGCAATACCTGCGAGATCGAGTGGCCGCCACGCTCCGGCCGCAAGCTGACCATTCCCGAGGTGGACCGCGGCCGCTGGTTCTCACTCGCCGAAGCTGTGGAATTCATGCGCGCGGACCAGCATGAGCTGCTTACCCGGCTCGAAGCTGTGCTCGCTGCTGCCAAGAAGGGATAACTCGCCCGCCAAAGCCACGGGGTATCCTAGAAGCGTCATGAGCGATACCATCCGCATCGGCTCCCGGGGCTCCGAGCTCGCGCTCTGGCAGGCCAACCACATCGCCGCTCAGCTTCGGTCCTCCGGCCACACCGTGGAGATTGAGGTCATCCGGACCACTGGCGACCGGATGCAGCACGAGTCCGTGGCTGAGGGTCCCTTGTCCAAAGGCATCTTCATCAAGGAGATTGAAGAGGCACTCGCCGACGGGCGCATCGACCTGGCGGTGCATTCGCTGAAGGATCTGCCGACCGGGCTGGATCCGCGCTTCGAGCTCGCCGCCATCCCCCTGCGCGCCGATGCCCGCGACGCCTGGGTGTGCGAGCCCTACTGGTCTCTGAACACTCTGCCCGCAGGCGGCACCGTCGGCACCACCAGCCCGCGCCGCAGAGCCATGCTGCTCGCGCTGCGGCCGGATATCCGATTCGTACAGATGCGCGGCAACATCGATACCCGCCTTCGCAAGCTCTCCGAGGGAGCCTGCGATGCACTGGTGCTCGCATGTGCCGGGCTCGACCGGCTCCATCGGACCGAATCGGTCCACCACCGCTTCTCCGTCGAAGAGCTCTGCCCTGCTCCGGGTCAGGGAGCGCTTGCGCTCGAGACCCGTGCCACCGGGTACGCGGCTCTGTCCGAGCCTGGTCACGATGATTTCGTCCGCCGGGCAGTAAGCGCGCTCGACGAGCCTGCAACCCGCTTCGCCGTCGACGCCGAGCGCACCGTACTCGGCGCGCTCGGCGGAGGCTGCCAGATCCCCATCGGCGCACACTGCCGGCCCATCCGCGAAGGCAGCGAGGTCCTCGCCTGGAGCCTGCATGCGCAGGTGGTCGCTCCGGATGGCGAGCAGGTGATCGCAATCACCGCAGACACGCCCTTCGGTATCACTGCCTCGGCACTCGGGCTACAGGTGGCAGATGAGCTAAGGTCTCGCGGCGCGCTCGAACTGCTCGGCGAAACCGCGCAGGCAGGCTGAGGACCATCGGTGACCTCGCCGTCCCATCCTCGCCAGCCGCTGGACGGGCGCCGAATCCTGGTGACCCGCGCACCACATCAAGCCTCGGAACTCGCCGATGGACTGCGCCGGCTCGGCGCCAGGGTCCTACTAGTCCCCACCATCGAGATCACTCAGCCCAGTTCCTACCAGCCGCTAGATGAAGCGCTTCGGCAGCTCGCGCGCTTTGACCAGGTCGCCTTCACCAGCGCCAATGCAGTAGAGGCCTTCCGTGCCCGCGCGGACGGGCTTCGTATCTCACCCGTATTGCGACGAGTTGCCGCAGTGGGAAGAGCGACAGAGCGTGCACTGCATACAGCGGGCTTGCGGGCTGACGTCCTCCCGCCCGTATTCACAGCCGAGTCCCTGGCCGAGACGCTCGCACCGCAGGCGGGTGGCAAACGCTTCCTGCTAGTCATTGCGGAAGACGCACCAGCCACACTCGCTGACGGACTGATGGCCGCCGGAGCCGCGCAGGTGGTCGTGGTCGCTGCCTATCGCAATCGCATACCGCATTCGTCAATCGGCGAGCTCGCCTCACTGTTCCGCGATCCGGGCGCTTACCCCGACGCCGTCACCTTCACCAGCGCTTCGACCGCGAACAATCTTGCCGCCCTGCTGCAGTCTGCGCAGTTGAATCTGCCGGAAAAGGTCGTCCGCGCATCGATTGGTCCGGTTACCTCGCGCGCGCTCAGAGATCTCAACCTTCCCCCGCACGTGGAGGCGCGGGAGTCCACCATCCCGGCGTTGGTCGAGTGCTTGTCCTACTACTTTCTGCGAGCCTGAAAAATCCGCGGGCGAGCACCAAAGTTGTATTGCCGCAGATGCATGTCCGGGCGGCAGACTGGAAGGGGAGGGTGGTACCGTTTTGCTATGGCAGAAGCCCTGTTAACCACCAGCCTCGGTACTCTTCCTCTGCTCGCACGCGGCAAGGTCCGCGATATATATGAGCTGGCCGATGAGCTGCTGTTCATCGCAACCGATCGCATCTCCGCATTCGATCATGTGCTCGGCTCCGGCATTCCCGAGAAGGGCCGGATTCTCACCGGCATGTCGAACTTCTGGTTCCAATTCCTCCAGCACGAGGTGCGGAATCACCTGGTCGCCGTCACAGAACCCGACATCGCTGCTCGCCTGGTTCCCTTCTCACTCCAGATCTTCGGAGAAGAACTCCCGCTGGAGCACATCTTGGCCCATCCGCTGTTTCAGGCCCAGATCGCCGGTCGCAGCATGGTCGTCCGCAGGGCAAAGATGTATCCGGTCGAATGCGTCGTCCGCGGCTATATCTCAGGATCGGGCTGGAAAGACTATCGATCCACGGGATGCATCTGCGGCATTGCTCTGCCTTCCGGCATGCGCGAGTCGGACCGGCTGGCGGAGCCCATCTTCACACCCGCCGCAAAGATCAACACCGGCGGCCATGATGAAAACATCTCCTACGCAGAGGTGGAACGGGCCATAGGCGCTGAGACTGCAGACCAACTGCGGGAACTCTCGCTCCGAATCTACCGGAGCGCATCGCAATACGCTGCAGAGCGCGGCCTGATCCTCGCAGACACCAAGTTTGAGTTTGGCTGGATACAAGGCCTCGGAATCGTGCTGGCCGATGAAGTGCTCACTCCGGATTCTTCGCGCTACTGGCCTGCTGCCGAGTACGCTCCCGGCGGACCGCAGCCCAGCTTTGACAAGCAGTACGTAAGGGATTATCTCGAGTCGATCCGCTGGAACAAGCGGGCGCCGGCTCCCTCGCTCCCAGACAATGTGGTGCAAAAGACACAGCAGAAATATCTGGACGCACTCGAGATTCTCACCGGAAGTCGGGATATTGCTGCACTCCGTCCGGAGACAGCCCATGCCGGAGCGCCGGGTACACGCACATGAACCTGGCAACCTTCAATTATTTCGATTGGACCTTGATGGCCCTCGTGGTCTTCTCGATGCTGCTTGCGTTTCGCCGGGGACTGGTCCGGGCAATCTTCTCGCTGCTAGGGTTCATTGCCGGGTTCCAGGTTGCCACCTGGTTCTACAAGGACGTCGGGCAGTGGGTGCTGGCCTGCCGCATTCGCATGTCAGTGCAGACGGCGCAAATCATCGCCTTCGTGGTAATCGTGCTGGTCGTAGCGACGCTCGTAGATCAGGCCGGAAGGCTGCTGCAACGCCTGTTGCGGACCGTCGGGCTCGGGTTCTTCGATCGGCTGCTGGGAGCGGCATTCGGATTCGCGCGCGGCTGTCTGATTTCGATTGCTTTTCTCATGGTCGCAACCACGGTGGTACCGCAGTCGACAGCCGTCGTGAATTCACAGTTGACACCCTATTTATTTGCCGTCGCGCATGATGTATCCTTCCTCGTACCCGAATATCTTCAAGAGCTGATGGCAAGCGGCGCGTTTAGTATTAACCATGACTCGCCAGTCTGGATCAATCGGCATTAAGTGGTCTACAGTAGATTTTGTCTCGTATCGAAAGTAAGTGAGGTAGCCCCTTTGAAGCGCGAACTGGACGCCCTGATCACCCAAATGCACACCGCCGGAATCTCCTACTCTGACGCGGTTCGGCAGTTCAAGAAGCGCTACATCCTCGAGGTCCTCGCCCATCACCGCGGCAACCAGTGCAAAGCCGCCACCGAGCTCGGTATGCATCGCAACACCTTGAGCCGCACACTCGCGGAGCTGCACATGGACACCGCGCAGATCCGTAAAGGCATGCGCCGCCCGGTCATGAGTGAGCGGCCGATGCTGACGCAGCAGCGCGCCGCCGTCAACGAGCGTCCGCGCACCCCAGTTCCGGCAGCCGGAACCCAGCGCTAGCAGTTCGCAATCAGAACGGGTCGGTGCATGACCACCCTTGCTTCGAATCGCGGCGCGTCTAATCCTTGCATGCAATTCTCCGCCTCGTGGTACCGGGTTTTGAGCCCAGTTCTGTGCTGGTGCCTCGCACCCGCGTGTCTGGGGCAAGCGAACCCAACCGGCAAGCCTGCCATTGCCACCTCCAAAGCGGAGAAGAAGCAGCTTCGCGAGGCCGAAGAGGCATACCTCTCCGGCGCAAAGAAGCTGGAAGGCGATGAGTTAGATGCGGCCGAAGCGGATTTTTCCCGCGCCGCAGAACTGGACCCGGCGAATTCCCGGTACGCACTCGCAATCTCGGTCGTCCGCGAACATCGCGTGACCGAGCTCGTTCGGCAATCGAGTCAGGCTCGGCGGCAGGGCGATACCGGCAAGGCCGAGACACTGCTGCAGCAGGCACGCTCGATCGATCCGGAAAATCCGATCGTGCTCGAACACAGTATCCCGGAAGCCGTGCAGACCCAAACCAGCCCATCAGCCGCGCTCACCGATCCCGCGGCACAGCCGTGGCATATTGAAGTACCCCGGATGGCTGGCCCCATCGTCGTGCAGCCCGCCAGCGAGCTCAAAAGCTTCGATCTCCGTGGGCAGTCGAACACGCTTCTGCAGCAGGTGGCCCAGCAATACGGAATTCGGGTGGTTCTGGAGCCGTCCGTGGAGACCCGGGACATCCACTTTGCGCTTCAGAACGTTCCCTATGAACGCGCAATGTTCACCTTGACGACCATGACGCACACCTTCGCCGTGCCGCTCGACGCGAAGACAATCATGCTGGCGCGCGATACCCCGGAGAACCGGGCGCGTCTGGAGCGACAGTTACAGGAGACCATCGCAGTCCCCGGTGCGACCCCGCAAAAAATGCAGGAGATCGCAAACGTCATCCGAAACATCTTTAACCTGAAGCAGGTCGTAGTGGACCCAGGCGCAGGACGGATCGTGGTCCGCGGACCCGAGTCCGTCTTTGCCGCACTGAACAGCACGCTCCAACCCCTTATGGATACCGGCGGCGAGGTGCTGCTTGAAGTTCGGCTGTATGAGATCAGCAAAAGCAGCACAACTCAGGTGGGCGCGAAACTACCCACTGAGTTCACCGCGTTCAACGTGAACCAGGCGGCCCGGCAGATTGTCAGCAACAACCAGTCACTCGTACAGCAGGCCATCGCCCAGGGCTTTGTCTCCGCCAACGCGACGGACCTGCAGATTGCGCTCGCGCTCATTGGGTCCGGCCTGGTCCAGAGCGATCTGGCGAAGAACCTGATCGGAGTGTTCGGCGGAGGAGTTCTGCAGACTGCCGTCTCTTCCTCGACCAGTGGAGTCACGCTCAACCTCTCCCGCAATGCAACCGAGACTCGGGCGCTTGATGATGTGCAGCTTCGGGTGAACGATCGCGAAGAGGCAACCTTCCGTGCGGGCACACGCTACCCGGTTACGGTCTCCACCTTCAGCACCGGCGGGTCCGCTCCATCCTCCGCGCTCAACAACGCCACCATCAACGGTGTGAACGTCGGCAACCTGCTTCAGAACGGGGTAGCCGGCACGACCATTCCGCAGACATCGTATGAAGACCTTGGCGTCACGCTAACGGCTAAACCCACCTTTCAGGGCGGAGACCGCATCAGCATGCAGCTTGACCTCAAGATTCAGGCGCTCGCCGGCACCGGGCTGAACGACATCCCGATCCTGCTGAACCGGCACTTTGTCACCTCATTGAGCGTAGCCAATGGAGAGAGTGCGCTGATCGTCAGCGACGTAAGCAAGACCGAGTCAGCCGCAGTCGAAGGTATACCCGGCCTCAGCGAACTGCCCGGGCTCGGTCCCCCAACCGAGCGAGATACCATCCGGGACTCCGGCCAGCTGGTCGTGGTGGTGACCCCGTACATCGTGAAGAACCGTCGCGCGGATGAGCCCGGACCGCGCATCGCGGTGACGCTTCCTCCGTCTCCATAGCTTCGGTCACGTCGTGGCTTGCGGCGTTGACCGCATCTCCCCGCCACCGCTATACTTACGAATGTACGAGCGGGAGTAGCTCAGTGGTAGAGTGCTTCCTTGCCAAGGAAGATGTCGCCGGTTCGACCCCGGTCTCCCGCTCC
>JAICMT010000190.1 GCA_025929125.1 Acidobacteriaceae bacterium
ATGTACGTGACGATCACGGAAGACGACCGCGGCCAGCCGTTCGAGGTGTTCATCACGCTGGGCAAGGCCGGCGGCGCCGCGATGGCGGACGTGGAGGCGATGGGGCGGCTCATCTCGCTAGCACTCCGGAGCGGCATTCCCATCATGGAAGTGCACAAGCAGCTCCGCGGCATCGCGAGCGACCGACCGATCGGGCTGGGCCCGAACAAGGTACTGTCAGTGCCCGATGCTATTGGTATCGCGATCGAGCAGTGGTGGCGGGACAAGCAGGGCGTGCAGCAGGAGTTGATCGCGGATCCGTCAGTGGGGCCGGGCGGCGTGCCAAAGCGAGAGCAGATCACGGCGGGGCCTGCAGCCGACGCAGGGCAGAGCGGGAGCGGTCAGGGGCAAATGCAAACGCAGATGAGCTTTGATTCGGTGAACGATGGGGCGGCATTCATGGGAACGTGTCCGGATTGCGGATCACAGTTGGAATATGCGGAGGGGTGCGTGAAGTGTCACGTGTGCGGGTTTAGTGAGTGTGGGTAAGAACCCCGATCACCTGAGTCGAACTTTCCGGCGGGCGTCATGCCAACCTGCGAACCCTCGCCCGGCGGAGTAAGTTGAGGCCATGATCTCACGTGCCATCAGCCGCGCGGAGGCGGAGGCCTCGCTCCTGACTGCCAAGGCCGAAATTCTTGCGCTGGGGGTTCGGCGCTTGGCGCTATTCGGTTCTGTGCAGCGGGATGCAGCTCGGGCGGACAGCGATGTCGATGTGCTGGTCGAGTTCCTCCCTGGTAAGAAGAGTTATGATCATTTCCTTGCCCTCGGCGATCTTCTGGAGCGGGTGCTCGGTCGCCCAGTGGAGCTGGTGACTGCGGAATCCCTGTCGCCATTCCTCAAGCCGTACATTCTCGCCGAAGCCAGGGATGTCGTTCGAGCCGCATGAGTTTCTGCGGCACATCCTCGCCGAGACCGACTTTCTTGTCGCTGCCGTTGCCGGCGTGTCGCGTGAACAGTTCGACCAGGATGAAACGCTGCAACGCGCCGTGGTGCGGAGCCTGGAGATCATTGGCGAAGCATCGAAGCGCATCCCGCCCGAGCTGAAGCAGCGACATCCGCAAGTGCAGTGGCGCGCGATGGCCGGGATGCGGGACCGACTGATTCACGACTATTTCGGCGTGGATCGCGATCTCGTCTGGGAGGTGCTCCAAAGCAAGATTCCTGAGTTGCGCAATCAGTTTCGGGCAATCCTCGCTGGCGCCTAACGCCGCGTGCCACTGACGGTCACGGCAGCGATGTGACGGCTGCGCTGAGGGGGCGCTTTGGAGTGCCTGCGGCAGAAATTAGTGTTGCTCGGAGCCAACTTGAACATGACCGTCTCTCTCGTGAAACGCTCTTGATTGTAGGAGGCTCCAACTCGTGAGAGGTGGGTGTCATGAACACATCAACGAGATATTGGGTTGAGGTCCGGGACCGGGCCGTCCGGCTGGTGGAGGACCACCTCGCCGAGTATCCCTCGTAGTGGGCGGCCATGGCGTCGATCGCCGAGAAAATCGGTTGCTCGGGGGAAACGCTCCCGCACTGGGTGCGGCACCTCGAACCCTTGGGCTACGTTTCCCCAGCGGCGTACGAGGCGCAATTTGCTTTCCCTCAGGTCGCACCGATCGCGGCTTGAACACTCAAACCACCGAATCTGCGGGAAACCTCGGGGCGATTCATCGCGTCGCTCGCTCATGCTGATGCGCGCGCGTCAACAGCGAGACGGCTGGCAATCGGAAGCACTGTCAAGAGAGCGGGCCCTGGAGGGAGCCTGATGAACGTCTACGTGTACCCGACCGACCGAGACTGGTATGACTACCTCAGTCGCAAACGTGATCTCGATGAAGTGAACTTCTGGCGGCCGGGCGGTGTGCAGCCGTTCCATCAATTGCATACCGGAGACTTGTTCCTCTTCCGTCTCAAGTCCCCTGACAACGCAATTGCCGGCGGTGGGTTCTTCGCGCACTTCTCATTCGCGCCGCTCTTTCAGGCCTGGGAGGCGTTCGGTGACAAGAACGGGACCCCGGACTATCTAACCTTTCTGAAGCTCATCGGCCGGCACCGGCGCATCCAAGGGCCTCCGGATCAGGCAGCGGACCTGGTGATCGGGTGCATTGTGCTCACCGAACCGTTCTTTCTTCCGAAAGATATGTGGCTGCGGGTACCCAGCGACTACGAGGTGAACAGTCCACAGGGCCAGCGATACGACGCCGACGGCGAAACGGGAAGGAAATTGATCGCCGCTGCGGCCGACGCGCTTGGCGCAGGTCATGGTGCGCACGTCTCCGAGGCCAGCCGGGGTATCGTGCAGTTCGGCCAGGGGGTGCGGCGTTGGCGGCTCGGCCAGGGCGCGTTCTCGCTTGTCGTGTCGGATGCCTACGACCGGCGTTGTGCGATCACCGGAGAGCGCACCCTTCCAGTTCTGCAGGCTGCGCACATCGTGCCCGTATCGAAGGGGGGAGTGCACAGACCTGACAACGGGCTCCTGCTTCGCTCGGATATCCATACCCTGTTCGACAAGGGCTACGTGACGATCACGCCGGAAGGACTCTTCCGAGTGGCGGAGGCCTTGCGAAACGATTGGCGCAACGGGAAGGTGTATTACGATCTGGACCGGAGACCGATCAGGGAGCCTCGCGACTCGGGTCTCCGGCCAGGGCGAGAGTTTCTCAAGTGGCACAATGAAGCCATATACAGGGGATGAGCGCCGGGGCTTTTACAGAGCCAGCGGCCGTTCGAGCAACACTCGTACCGCGCGTGTAATCGGACGAACACAGAAGGTTACGATGCGCCTCGGCTTATTTGAGCCGGACGAACTTCATGACCAGTGACGCACGCTCGCCGCCCACCTCGCCCGTCACCAGAGCATACGCCGCGTTCCCTGGGGTCGCTCCAAGGCTCAGGAACGAAGTCCAGCTCGCCCGAGTGGTACCTTGTCGACTTAAATGCGGCACCAGCGTAGATCCGGCCAGAGCTCGCGACCGCTTCAGGATCCTGAGTGATGGAACGGCAGGCTCCCCGGAGAAAACCGCGTGTTGCGATTTCTGAGGCGGCACACGAAGCGAGGAACTGCACTAACAGCTTGGCGCACGAGTAATCAGTGGTTGCGCTCGCGCGCGTCCGCGCTCTGGGCCATGGAGCGCCAGTTCCATTGTGTGAAACATCCCGGGATCTGCCCTTGCTGAAACAGGCCTTGCAGCGCACTCTCACTCCGACCACAATCGCCGCGGCGTAAGGCGCATCGTGCGTGACATTGCCTGAATGTTAACTACGCCGGAGACGTACCGCTGATCAGCTCCCGATCAGACATGATTGTTCGACAGCGAACCGATTGACAGGTAGAACGAGACCATGTCGCTTAGAGATTCGATCGTTCGGGTTCGCCAGGCGATGCCGGGAGGCCAGTACGTCAACGAAGCGGCGGTTTCCACGGGAGTTGTGCTCCCATTCCTGCAAGACCTGGGCTGGCCCGTCTTCGATCCCACTATCGTTGCACCTGAATACACAGTTGAGGGACGGCGAGTAGACTTCGCACTCTGTCACCCAAGATCGAAGCCCGCCGTGTTCATCGAAGTGAAGCAACCTGGCAAATCCGAAGGTGGGGATCGCCAGCTCTTCGAATACTCATTTCATCTCGGAATTCCGCTGGCGGTCCTTACCGATGGTCGAGAGTGGCACTTCTACTTGCCCGCCGGGCAGGGAGCATATCAGGAGCGACGTGTCTACAAGTTGGACCTCATCGACCGGGACATCAGCGAGTCGGAGGCAAGGCTTGCCCGATACTTGAGTTACAAGGCAGTACAATCAGGAGCGGCGCACAAGGCGGCCCAGGATGATTACGCGAGTCTTCGAAAGGACAGAGAGATTGCGTCCACCGTCCCACTTGCGTGGCGGAAGCTGCTGGAGGAAAAAGACGAGCTCCTCGTCGATCTGCTGTCGGACCAGGTCGAGAGCCTCTGCGGGTACAAGCCGGATCCGGATCTCGTGACACGGTTCCTCGCGCAAGAGGTCGGGCGCCAATCGCCGGCGGCTCCGGCTGGAAACGCTGCGGCATCGAAGTCGCAGCCATCGAGAGACCGGTCGCCTCGAGTTCAGGCAATTACGGATTCCGTCTCACTGCCAGTTTCAGTTCCCACTACGACAGGCCACACCCTTGGATTCTCGATTCAAGGCAAGGATACGTCGACCCGAAGCGCTCGTGAAACACTTATTCGCTTCTTTGAAGCGATGGCCCACCAAGATCCTACATTTCTCACCAGATTCGCAGCTTTGCCTCGCCATGGACGCAGCCGTCGCTTCCTCGCGGCAAACAAGCGCGACTTGTATCCCGGGCGCGAGGACCTCGCTGCTGAATTCTCTCATGAGATTGCGCCTGGCTGGTGGCTGGGCACCAATTACGGCGCGGTTCAGATCCAGAAGATCATTGCTATGGCGTGCGAGGTCGCCGGCCTGCAGCTCGATCGGGACGTGCAGGTGCACGTCTAAAATGGGCAATGAAGGAATGAGAGGATTACGAAATCGCGAAGACTCGTGACACGTACCGGATCGACCGGCCATGAAAATACTGGTAGGCTCCG
>JAICMT010000136.1 GCA_025929125.1 Acidobacteriaceae bacterium
ACGTACGCCACGGAAATTCCGACGGTTCCGATTTGCCGCTCCAGGGTAACGTTCCATTGCTGGAGGTAAGGTACTGTGAGGTTCGGGTTGAAACCGGACGCGTCAGAGAAACCCCCGACCTCCCCGGCCGCTGGCGCAAACGGATTGGGAAAGGTGAGCAGCGGTACACCATCATTGATGGCATTGAAATATGTGACGCTTCCGCCGAAAGGACCTCCTTCCAAGTTCCTCGCAATGGTGCCATAAACCGTATTTCCGAACAGGCCATACCCGGCACGGATGACTGTCTTTCCATTCGAGGTAAGCTTGTACGCCAGTCCAACGCGGGGATAAAAGTTAGTCTTGTGATTCTCCAGCAACGATCCTGACGGGTAGCCCGCCTCCTTATCCGAAATAACTTTCACGTCTTTCGGGAAGAGCGGGTTGACGGCACTCAGTCCCGCGCTTGGCACCACCAGCGCGCTGGCGGCGGGACTGTAGTTGAAAATTCGGCCAAATTTGTCGGTATAGGGCGGCGTCAGTTCCCAGCGCACACCATAACTCAAGCTGAGGCGCGGTGTAACCTTGAACAGGTCCTGCGCGTAGAGGGTCCACATCTTACCGCGCAAATATGAACTTGGCGCCGGATTCGACAATCCCGTCGTTTGGGGCAGACCCAGCAGAAAATCCGCATAGGCGGCGCCAGAGTACCGGCCGCTGAAGCTAAACGAACCGTACAGATTGTTCGGCAGATAATTCTGGTTGTTTTCGTCGTAGATAAAATCTACGCCAAACTTGAACGCATGCTTCCCAGAAGTCCAACTCAAGTTGTCCGTCACCTCGAAGTTGGTCAGGGCCTTGTCGTGAATGGAGTAACTGCTCGTGCCGGTCAGGCCGGTGATACTAAGCGTAGGCTGGCCGGGAATGCCTGTGTTGCTAACTCCCTGAATACCAACCTGACTGATGATCTGGTCACCCTTCAGCGTGCTCGCAACATCGCTGATATCGCGGGAAAAGCCCGTTCGAAATTCGTTCAATAGCGATGGGCTGAAGATATGGCTCCATGAGAATATAGCGCTGCTGTCATTCCGTTGCTGGTTATACGTGCCCACTGGGGGTAACAGGCCGCGCTGTCCAAGGATCGGCATCCAGTGATAGCTGTACCGCCCGAATACGGTGTCGCGCTCGCTGAAGTAGTGGTCGACTCGTCCGTCCACAATATTGAAATCCGTGATGCTCGGCAGATTGCCGCACCAGTTCCCTGCGGTCTGCCCCGAGGCGCCGCAGTTAGGCAGGGGATAGAAGTAGTCTTGCAGCTTCTGCGAAACCGGGTTGATCATGCTGGAAGGGATCACATTATTCGGAAACGCTTCGCCGGTGAATGGGTTCTTCACTACCTTGTCGTTCGCCAGCAAGTTACTGAAGTCGCCCGTCCGCCAGGCAGTTAGGGGCGTGTTGTCGTTTACCACCCTGGCTCGATGGTTGCGCGACCCCTCGTAGTCCGCGAAGAAGAATGTTTTGTTCTTCCTGATCGGGCCGCCGATGCTCCCGGCAAAGTCGTTATAAACAGCGAATGGCACGGAGGTCGCGAAGAAATCCCGCGCGTTGAGGGCGCTGCCGTTGTAGTCGTAATACAGGCTGCCGTGGTATTGGTTTGTGCCCGACTTGCTGACGGTCGTAACCGTCGTGGCGCCCTTGAATTCCGCCGGAGAATTCACGAGTGTGTAATTGATCTCAGCGACGTTTTCCAGGCCGGGCCCGATTCCCGATCCACCGGACCCAACCAGATCCTGCATTTCGACGATGCCATCATTAGTCCAATACGTGTCGATCTGGCGCGCCCCAGGCCCGGAGTAATTTCCAGAATCGTTCACGGCGATGCCGGGGTTGTACATCACAAAGCCCTGAGTCGAGTTACCCTGGCGCACCATCGCGGCCGAATCGAGCAACTGAGTATCCGTTTTCACGTAACTCGTGGTGGCAGTTTCGGTATTGATGACCGGGACTGTTCCTTGTACCTCCACCTGGGTGTTGGTGGATCCTACGGTTAACTGGACGTCCACCGTGACCACGTGGTTCGCGTCTAGCGGTACGTCCGGCTTCTCCTGAGCATTAAATCCGTTCTTCTCGATGCGCACCTTATAGGAGCCAGGGATCAGGTCGGGAACCGTAAACACACCACCGGCTCCCGTGGACTGACGCCGCGTAAAGCCGGTCTGTTCGTTGGTGACGGATATTTGCGCGTCCGGAACGGCCGCCCCGCTCGGATCGGTAACCACCCCGGTGATAGAACCAAATGTCGTCTGGGCCCGTGCGGAATGGAAACAGAGCAACGTTCCAAGAAGAGCCAGGGCAATGGCTGGCATCCGGCGGGCTAGCCCTTGCCTCGCCAGGGAAGTAATATTCGTCACACCGGCGAATGCAGAACTCTTAAAAGAAACAGCGAGCATAGATCACCCTCTTTGGCACCTGAGACATATTACAAACAGAAACGTTACTCCGTCAAAGGAATTTTTTCCGTCCTGGCGGACGTGAGCTATCTTTCTATTTGCCGCCAGGGTGCTGCAGGAAGTAGACGAGTTGGCTCGAAGCTTGGAAAGCCCAGTTGAAGGCACGGGCGGGTTGGTTCAAATCTTTATCAGAAACCGCCTGGAATAGCGTTTCGAAACGCTTCCGATAGACCTCTCTGCGAATCGGATCCTGGCTGAAGTACACGCCCATTGCGAACTGATAAGACATCTCGGTATCGTGACGGGTCATGTCTCCTACGACCGTGGAAGGTAATTCGCCGGGCTCTCCGGCGAAACAGTTGATCACGTAGTAGGCGCTCCTTCCGTCCGGCTGAAGGCCTTTGCGGTCGAGGAAATCGAGCCATCGAAGCACCATCCCCGGGATACGTGGGTCGCCTGTCAAAGTCCAGTACTGGAAGGTAGGGTCGACGAGCATGGCCATCATCCAGGCGGAGGTGGCGCCTCGAAAGGAGGCCTCGCTCGGGTCGTATTGCGCCCAGTTCTCCCGGTACGAACCGTCGGGCGGCAATCCGTCCGGAGGCTGCCGCTGGTGCTGATAAAGGGCGTCCGCGTAACTCCTGGCCTTGTTCCAGTAGACCGGGTCTCCGGTCATCTCCCAACCGTGCAGCACGCCCAGCCAGCCGTAAGCCTCATGGCGCGGCGTCCAGAAGCCGCCGTGGTAGACCGGGTCCCAGCGATTCAGTATGAGCTTGGCCATTATCTTTCCGGTCTCGAGCATGCGCTCGTCACCGGTCAGCAGGTAATGGATGTGCATCGCTCTGGGGTACACATACTTCAAGTCCGGCTTCCCTTTGGGGATGAACATGCCCGCATCGGGTCCGTCCATCTTAGTGTGGGTTCTTACGAAGTGGGCTGCCTGATACGCCGCCTCAAGATACTTCCGGTCGCCGTTGCGGACATACATTTTGTACCAGCAGGTAGTGCGGTCGAAAAGCCAGTGGTGATAGATCTCGCTATCGATGTACTTGAGCGAACCGGGAAAGTTCTTCTCGACGAAGCGATCATACGCGGAATAGGGACCGGACTCAGCGACGGGCACTTGCGGGCCTACGATCCAGGAATCGCAGAGCCATTTAGCCGGAATCAGGGCAAGCACGCGCGGGCCCTTTAACCCCGTCGGATCTATCAGCGTGTCCGCCACAGGCACGAAATGCGAGGTGTGTTTGAGGGACGACGGCCTTCCGAAGACCACCTTCACTGTCTGTGTCTTTTCGTGGTCGAAGCTCGCGCGGAATTGGATCTGGAGCGAGCGAATGGACCCTTGCTTCCCGTCGATGCGCCACGGCTCGAGCGGGCGGACAGCGGCTTGGATTTCTTTGCCCGAGCCCGTCAGTACGCGGACGAGGCCCGCATCATAGAGGAATCCAGGTGGCAGCGGAAGGCCAAAATTGACGATCTCTGCCGCGAGATTTTGATCCCGAGCGACGAGCGTGACGGCCACCTGGTCTGGCGATTTGATCGGACGCGGCCTGTCCATCGCCTGAACAGCTCCGGCGAAGAGCAACAGAAAAAGCAGGATCACGACTGCCCTCCACCCAAAATGCTCGCCGGATTCCACAGTGCATCCGGGAGTACCTCCACATGGGAGGCGCCGGCGTACTGCTTGCGGACGTCTTCCGGGGCCATTCTCCGCCCGGCGCCATCGACGGCGCCAGCAATTACAACGCGCCGTGGCGCAAGCGACGCGGCCAGTTCCGGCAGGTCCGTGTGGAGCAAAAGATTTGGCACGAAGTTGCCGAACGGATGATCGTAATCCTCGGTATCGACAATGCTCTGGAACGAGACCAGCCCTCCGGCGAGATAGAGACGGTCGATTTCAGGTTCCAGCGCCGCGGCGAACAGAGCCGGGACGGTGGGGAAGCCACGCGCGGCCAGCACCAACGACTTTCCTTTCAGGTCTGGACGTGCGCGCAGCCCTTGCACTACGGCCAGCAGGTCGGTAACCCTCTGCCCCGCGAGCGGCTTGCCCAGAACGAGAGAGGACCATGCCCACATCTCGTCATTCGCGTGCTCGCGGGCATTGCGGGCGGAGTGGCGGCCGAATTCCGGCGTGAGATCGCCAATGCCGCGCAAATCCGGGGCGCATACCGCGGCGCCTGCCGCCGCCAGTTGATCGTAAGGTTGGTTCTCGTGCCACGAGGTGCGGCCCGAGGGTTCCAGCGTAATCACGACGGACTTTATCGCCTCTGGCTGTTTCGGCAGAAACAACCATGCCGGAACCCATACGCCGGGAGCGGCCGCGAACTCGACCGCCTCGATGCGGGCATCTCGGAAGGACGCGCGGGAAAGTGTGGTCGCGAGCGCCTTCGGGGGACGGTCCAGGGCAAGCAGGGTGTCGAGCGGCGCCGGGCTCCTCACCACGGTCCGCTTCCGATTCATCGAGAAGGGAGTCTCACTGTGGAACGACCGCACGACGCTTCCGCTGGGCGCCACGAACAGCACCGATTCCGGCTCCATGGTGGAGTCGGGCTCCTCCTCGATGGTCTTCGTCTCGCCTTTCAGCCAGCGCCCAAACCAGTTATAGATCTGGATGCGCATGTCGTATGCGAGCCCGTGCGGCAACGGCGTTCCGAACCAGGCGATGCGGTCGGCGTGCCCCAGTGTCTCGTAGATGCGCTTGAGTTTTCCAAATTCCTCGGTGCCGCTGGAGATGTAATTGGGGGAGTAAGTACCGAAGAAATCCCTGTCGCTTGCCAGCACAAGCAGAGGCTTTGGCGCCAGCGGGTATAGCAGGTCCCAACGATCAAAACCGACCGGGCCTCCTCCGACAATGTTCTGCTCGCCGTCATCGGTCGAGCCCGGCGGATTGAAGTCCGCGCAGGCAACGTTCTCGGTATTGCCGCAGGAAACCGCCGCGGCGACGAGGCGGTCATCGACTGCGGCTAGCAGCATGGTGTTGGTCCCGCCGCCGGACTGCCCGGTGGAGGCCAACCGCTGGGGATCCACCAGCGGATGCGCGGCTAAGTAGTCGAGGCTTCGCACAGCATCCCACGTCTGCATGCGCATGCTGGAATCGCCC
>JAICMT010000199.1 GCA_025929125.1 Acidobacteriaceae bacterium
ACGGTGGTGCAAATGCAGGCGGACCTGGAGAAAAGCAGTGCGGCGTGGTCCAGTTGGCAACGCCCTTTGTATATCTTTTTGCATCGCCATAGGGATGACTCGTTATAACTATTAGAAAGCGCACAGGTCAAGAGTAAAAGCCCTCTAATACACCATTGGTTGTAGGTATGTGGCCAGAAGTCCCTCTAATGACCGAAACATATTTTCTGACGATCTCGTCCCTATTGATATAAGCTGTGAATACTTAGAGGCTGCACAATGAATTTTGAAGGACTTCACGAGGCAGTCCGCACCGAGCTGGAGCGGCGAGTGAACGCGGGGCTGCTGACCGCCAGCTCGCTGGCCCGGCAAGTGGGCTTTCAGCAGGCACACATCTCTAATTTTCTCAATCGGCGGCGGGCGCTTTCGCTTCCCGGGCTGGACCGGGTGCTGGCCGCGCAGAACCTGACCGTGGAGGAGCTACTGCCGCTGGATATCCAGGGCGGCGCCGCTGCCGATTCGGCCAAGGAGTTCTCCGAGTCCATCCCGCTGGTCTCTCCGGCGACTGCCATGGAGGAGGCGGTGGTCCGGCCTGCTGCCGTAATCGAAAGCGTGACCGTGCCGGGTGCGTTACTCACCGGGAGCCGTCCCCGCGATGCGGCGCGGTACCGGCACTGGCAGCGGTTTGTAGCCATCCGCGCCGATGCCCAGCAGGCCGCCGCGATGGAACCGATGATCCTGCCGGAATCCGTGGTGGTGCTGGATCGGCAGTACCGCTCCGTGGCTCCATACCGGGCGCATCAGCGAACGCTGTACGCGGTGCGCGCCAAGGGTGGGCTGCAGCTACGGTTTGTGGAGTTCGACGGCGGATGGTTGCTGCTGCGTCCGCTCTCGATCGACTTCCCTGTCCAGATGATCTCGCCACGGACCGGCGAGGCTCCAGCCGAGCCCATCGTGGGCCGTGTGGTGCTGGTCATGCACGGGTTCTGAACCTTGCTGGGATGCGACCTGCAGCGCGCCCGCTGCCTCTCTCCGAGCCTTTTTTCCTGCCTTCGGCGGACCGTTTTCCACACGTTGACCCCGGAATTGATGCGGAGTATAAGTTCGGCAGAAGTAGTTCTGGAGGTGCAGCTTTGCACATCGGACTCGGCGTTCAGCCCCCTTCTTTCCCTCACCTGATTCAGATGGAACTGCACGCAACCTGCCCGCATTGCGGTGGGCTGATTGCCATTCCGCAGGCTGCGGTGCACAGCGATGGAACCGCGCGCGGGTACTGTTGCACGTGCCGGACCGAGGTCTTTGAAGCCAGCCCGCTCGACAGCTAGCGGCTGCTGGACACATTGAGGGCACGGGCACTCGCCGGTGCGGCGCGGTGGACGATGAGCGAGGGTGGCTTGTCGTAACCCGGGCGGTGCGCGCCTGAACACAACTGACGTATCGTTCCTGCTGCATCGCGCTGCTTGCGATCCAGACTCTTTTCCAATGAATTGCGAGGACTTGGACCCGGTTGGCAATGACCGGGATACGGCCCGGTGTGCCTCTTGTGGGGGATGCCTGGGGCCGCCATCGCATTGATAGATTGGCTTCTGCTCCGAAACTGCGTGGAGTAGAAGGCGCTATGCAAAGCAAACGACAGACGATTCGATGGAACCGGGTACTGCTGCTAGGGGTTGCCGGATGCTGGCCGGCGGTTGCGGCTCCCGCGGCAGTTTCAGCCACGCCTGCGGCCGATGCTCCAGCGTGCTCCGCTCCGGCATGCCCGGCAGCGGCGGTCGAGCAGGAAATCACCGGCGTGATCACGGTCAATCGCAAGCTGACCCGGCCGAGCGTAACGGCTCCGGTCTCGATGTATCAGCGCGGCACTGCCGTGGAGCTGGGCAAAGAGGCCGTGGAAGACCCGCTCGCCTATGAGCGCTCGCGCGTCATTGTGTATCTCGAAGGACGGCTGCCGGAAGCTGCAGCGCCCGCGCATCGCGCGACGTTCCACATGGAACAACAGAACCGCCGCTTTGCGCCCGACCTGCTGGTAGTCCCGGTGGGAGCGACGGTGTCGTTCCCCAATATGGATCCCATCTTTCACAACATCTTTTCCCTCTCCAAGGCGAAGGAGTTCGACCTCGGGAGCTACGACAAGGGCGACTCGCGCTCCGTGACGTTTACGAAGCCCGGCATTGTGTACGTCTACTGCCATCTGCACCCCAACATGGAAGGCGCCATCGTCGTCGCGCCCAGCCGGTACTATGCGCAGGCGGACGCGAGCGGACACTTCCGTTTGCCTCCGGTTCCACCGGGCGAGTACACCGTGGTGGCCTGGCACAAGGCGGCGGGCTTCTTCCGCAAGCAGGTGACGGTGGGCCCGGGACATGACCTGACCGCGGACTTCCTGATTCCGCTTCCGGCCGAGGATCGGCAGAAGCCGGCAGACTCCTCGCATGCGATGTCCCACATGGGAGGCCACTGAGCATGCGCTTTCGCACGCGCGCCTTCCTGATCTGCTTTGTCCCGTTTGCGCTGCTGCTGACCTGCGGCTTTCTGACGATGCAGCGGTTTGTGCAGATCCGCGTGCGCGATGGTCTGCGCAGCTCGCTGAAGACCAATGAGCTGGCGATCGCGCGGGCGCAGGCCAAGAGCGAGCTGCGAAGCAGCCGCTTCCTGAAGGTAGTGGGCGAGAACGCAGCGCTGAAGGCCGGTGTGCGGCTGTTGACCTCGGAAGGCTATAGCGCCGCGGCGCGCAGCACGGTGGAAGATCAGCTTCGCGAGCTGGGCGAGCATATGGAGCTGGATTTTCTGCTGGTGTCGGCTCCCGACGGGCGCCCGCTGGCCGCGGTGATTCGGCGCGGAGACGGGCTGGAGCCTGTGAATCCGGCCGCCCTCGAACGGACCCGCAAAGGATTTGTGTTGATGGAGGGCCGAACCTTCGAGCTGGGATCCACGGCCCTGGACGAGAACGACGAGAATCTGGGCACGCTCTCGGTAGGAGTGGATTTCGATCTCTCGGAATTCACCACGCCGGCGGTGCTGCTGCGGCACGGCCAGGCGATTGCGTGGAATCTCCCGGGCATTCCGGCGACTGAGCTGAACTCGGCGATGAAAAGCTGCGCGGTTCGCACCGAGTGCGATGTGAAGCTGCACGGCGCCAACTGGATCTCGATCCCGGTGGAGACAGAGCTGGGAGACGGCTTTGAGCTGAGGACACTGGAGAACGTGGACGCGACCACCGCGCCGCTGGCGGCCGTGCTGCACCGGATGTTTGTGGGCGTGGCGCTGGCATCGGTGCTGGTGGCATTCATCTGCGGGCTGATGTCGTCGCGTTCCATCGTGAAGCCGATCGCCTCCATGGTGCAGCACCTCCGCGAGAGCGCGAAGACCGGCACCCTGCTGCCCAACGCGGAGTTGTCGAAGGTGGTCGAGATTCGTGAGCTGATTGAGAACTACAACGGCGCGGCGTTCGCCGTGCGCGAGGCGCGCGAGAACCTGCACGACGCCTATGTGGAGTTCGTTGGCTCGCTCGCCAATGCGCTGGATGCGCGCGACGGCTACACGGCAGGTCACAGCAAGCGGGTCAGCAATCTTGCCTCCGCCACCGCGGCGGCGCTGGAGTTGCCGCCGGATGCCGTGGAGCGCATCCGCATCGGCGCGCTGCTGCACGACATTGGAAAGATCGGCGTCGCCGATGCCGTGCTGCAGAAGACGGGCCGGCTGACCGACGAGGAGTTCGAACTTGTAAAGCGGCACCCGGTGATCGGGCGCCGCATTCTGGAAGGCGTGCAGGGACTGGCTGCCTACATTCCGGCGGTCGAGCTGCACCACGAGAACTGGGATGGAAGCGGATACCCCAGGGGCCAGTCGGCACACCAGACGCCAGTGGATGCACGCATCATCCATATCGCCGACGCGTACGACGCGATGACCACGGACCGCTCTTACCGTCGCGGTCTCACGCATGAGCGCGCGATTGAGATTCTGTTCGAATATGCGGGCACGCAATTCGACCCCTACCTGGTACCCGTGTTCGCAGCCCTGCCGCGAGAGATGATGGCCCCACAGCGCACTGCGGCGGAGCAGCCAAAGAACGAGGCCGCGAGCGTCATGACACAGGAGATCGCATGAGGCGCGCGCTGCGGTTTGCAGTTCTAGCCGCGCTAGCTGCGGCCCCACTCGCGCGGGCGCAGGAGGAAGCAGCAGCGGGAGTGGACGTGCGCGCTACCGTCACCGGCCAGTTCGGGGCGTCGAGTCTGCTCACCCAGCCGGGAGTCGACAAGGCTCCGGCCACTGCGGGCATACGCGCAGTCGTGTATCCAACCATCAAGTTGAGCGGGCACTGGACCGCAACCGCGGCCTGGCAGCTCTACACCCGGCCTTACTTCATCGAAAGCTATACCGAGAAAGGCTCGGGAGCTACCGGTACCCTGCTGCAGGGCTCTTTGAACTACGCGCGTGTGGCGGAGAAGGGATCGCTCATCGTTCGCGCAGGCGTGCTGCCGACTGCCTTCGGCGCTTTCCTGCTGCGCTACGACGACGCAGAGAATCCGCTGGTC
>JAICMT010000231.1 GCA_025929125.1 Acidobacteriaceae bacterium
CCGGGCAGTTCGGTCACCCACTTGTGCAAATCCGTGAAGCGCACCGTGTAGGGATCCACGTCGGGATGTTTCTCCTGCAGCTGAATGCCGATCTCTTCGCTGTCCGTCCAGTCAAACTCCAGTGGCATCGTCTCCTCCAAAAGGCAAGTTTACTTCTAGCTGTACCTTCCAGCTCTTAGCTGCCAGCTTGGGTCGCGGCGATGTGGCAGTTGTCGCTGACTTTTGGGCACGAGAAAACCCCACCCACGACGTTTGGCGTCATGAGTGGGGCGTTCGGAAAAGTGGCTGCGCTGGAAGAGGCTAGGCGGCGGTGGCGGCAGGGATCAGTTCATTGCGCTGAAGCATCTCGCGGGCGAGGGCTTCGCACTCGGCGCGGTCCATGATGAGGGCAGCGGCGGCCGAGAGCTGGGTGAGGAAATCGTCGTACTGCATCGGCGGCGGCGGGACGCGCTTCTGGGCGGTTTCTGTCGCCGGAGCCTTACGCGCGGGAAGCTGCTCGCCCGGGGCGAGTTCGGCCATCTGCAGCGCCATTTCGGCGTCGTCGAGCATCATCAGCTGGCGGGGCTGATCGAATAACGGGGTTTGCGCTTGCTCTACAGGAACGGGGGCCATGGTGAAACTCCTTCTGCCGCGGAGAGTATTTTCGGAGCACTCAATCGGGTAAAAATTACCCGGTCCCGGAAATTCTTTCGCGAGTTTGGATATCCTACCCCGAAACGGGGATGGACGCCACAGAAATTTTTGAGCGTCATCGAATTCCAAACCCTGCTCTCTGCTAAACCCCAAAAGCCGGCCGGAGTGGCGGAGCCTCACAGAGACGATTGGCCGCGATCCACGCCGGTTTTCGCAGCAAAACTGGGCCTGGGAGATGCACCGTATTTTCTATCAGATATCCGCTCGCAAAGAGCCCTGAGAGGCACTAGGCAGCGCAAATATCCGGTCTGAGACGGCCGCGGCTGAGGGCGGCGAGGCCTGTCTTCACGCGCGCAAAAGCCTGTGGAAAAACCTGTGGATTCCCTCCCCCAAAGGTGGGAGTTCGTGGGGGAGCTGCAGGTAAAAACGGGGAGTCAGCCGAATTTTCGGTCTTGCGCCCACACCTGGGACCACGTGCCGCGCAGGTGGTGGCAGAAAAAAATAGGCTGGTGGTGGAGGCTCTCCTCGTTTTTGACACCGTAGGGGATCTGCACCCAGCCGACAAGACGACAGGTGTCGAAATGGGCAGCCAGGCCGGGCAGTTCGCCGCCGGTGACCAGGACATTCTCCGGGGGCGGCGTGCCGAATCCCCTGTCCCACCAGCTATTGACCTCGGAGATGGGCAGGCTAAGGCCATAATTGGGCCCGTAGATCTCCAGCGCACCGGCCTCCCCGTAGTTTTCGGCGAGCACGGCCAGATGGTCGCGCTCGGACGGGGCGAGGGTCTGGTAGGCGTTGGCGACCGAGGCGACGAACTCCGGCCAGCCGATTTCGTCAGCTACGTCGGTATTCTTGCGCGCCTGGTAGAGATAGAAGGCGGATCCGGGGCGGGCGATCTGGACAGAGCGGAAACTGAGCGCGGCGGCGTCGACTACGAGGGCGAGCACGACTACCGCTGTGGCAGCGCGGGGGAGCCAGCGGCGTGCGGAGACCGCGCGGCGGCGGGCGAGCCATTGCTCCAGCGCAACTCCGGCGGCGGCGTTGACCGGAATATAAGCGGGTAGCAGATAGTAGCCCCGGCCTTTGACGAGTGCGAGCAGCAGTAGTGGGCCGAAGAAGAAGAATGCCAGCAGTCGGAAGCGCGCACTGCGCAGGAGCCAGACGATTCCCCAGAGTACGAGCGGGAGGGCCAGCATGTTGAATTTGAGCTGGTCGGTCCAGTAGCCCTGGGTCCGGCCCCAGCGGATGTCCCGGGCGTGGATAGAATGCTCCATCACCAGCGTGATGAACTGATGCCGCGCGAGCCAGATGAGATTGGGGCTGGCGATGAGCAGCGTGGTGAGCGCTCCAAGCCAGAACCAGCGGCTGCGGAGGGCGCTGCGGCGGCTGGGCAGAGTGGCGACGCCGGCCAAAATGCTGATAGCGAGGAAGGCAATGGAGTACTTGGATAGTGCGCCGATGCCGAGGGCCGCGCCGACGCCGATCCAGTTGCGCGGATCCCCGGTGCGCAGCAGGCGCGCGGTGAAGAACGCTGCGAGTGCCCATGCCAGGTAGTCCGGAGTGTTGTACTGCAGCATCGTGGAGAAGACGATGCCGACGCCGAGGCTCATGAGCAGGGCCACGCACTGCGCCAGGCGGCGGCCACCGAGCTCGCGCGCGGTGAGGCCGGTCAGCACCAGCGAGACGAAGTTGATAAGGGCCGCCGGAAGCCGCAAAGCCCAGGGCGAGATGCCGAAGACCGCAATGGAGAGGCGGCCGAGAAGAGGCGTGAGCGGCGGGTAGGCGACGAATCCGGCTGCGAGGTGACGGGCGTCGTCCAGCGTCTGCAGCTCATCGCGGTGGAAGCCGTAGCCGTTACCAGCAATCGCGCTCAGGATGAGGACAGTGGCGGCGAGAACGCCGAGGATATCGATGTCGCGGAGCGGGGTACGGGACGGTTCGGCTGGCATTGAAACGTATTACGGCGAACGAGTCCGCCGGGTTCCGGCGAATTTTTGGGGATGCCGAGGAACGCTATCTGGATCGCTGCCGGGTGGTTGCAGCGGAGAGAACGTTGCGCAGGCTCGCGGTCAGGCGACCCTTCATTGAAGCAGGCTGTGTGGCATCCGGCGGTAAGTCCGCGAAGGCAACGCGGTGCGGCTTGCCGCCGCTGTCGCGGAATGCGATGGTGAGGACTCTCTCGGATACTTGCAGCGAGCTGATCGCTGAAAGCTGTACGGTGAAGGTGCCGACCTGATCCCAGGATCCGGGAACACACTGCAGCATATTTCCAGTGACACTGACTCGCACGGGGTGCGCCGTTCCGGTCGTGCGATCGATGTGCTGTACATCAAAATCAACTCGTCCGCCGCGCTCAATCACGCTGAGAGCTGTTGCTTCCAGATCGCTGCGAGAGCGCCCGGCCTCGGCGAGTGCGTGGGCGAAATCCAGCTGCTCGAACGCCTGCTGAGTTTGTGCCGCTGAGCTCCTGATTCCGTACTGAACCTGGTGTGCTGAAGACACAGGCGAGGCGGATAGTGCGGCTGGCGCAGCACTGAAGGCATTGGAAGGCCCACCGGTGAAGGAGGGTGACAGCATGGGCGGATTTGCCGAGGCGGCAGTTCGGTTGAGGGTAAAGCTGTCCGATGTCAGTGTGCGGTTCTGTTGAGAGATGGCCGTACTGTTGCGCACAGCAGGCGCCACGAGAGCAGTTACGTCCGGCTTCACCAACTTGTCAACGTCGACCCCGGTGGATACTTGCGGAGCGGCGGGCGGCGGTGAGGAGTTTGCAGTGAGGTTGGCAAGTGCGTCGACAGCCCGCGAGCTGCCGGAGGGCAACGAGTGAATGGTGTGCGTGTCGTCCGGCGAAGACGACGCTGGTGGGCTTGGAATCGGTGCCGTAGGTGCAGGATCGCTGGTCGCGTTCATTGCGCGATCCGGATCAAAGATGTACTGAACAGAGACGGCATAGACAAGCGCGCCCATGGCGACCAGAGCTGCCAGTAAGCCCAGAAGAAGGACGCTGGTCGAGTTGAACCGGAACCGTCCCGCAGCCTGTTCGCGGGACCGGTCAGCGGCCCGCCGCAGGTTGTGAAAGCCCTGCTTGATGGAATCGAGCAACAGGCGGCTTTCGGCGACGATTGCCCGGTGGCTGCGCTGCAACTTCAGCTTCAGGATTGAGTGGGGGCGCGGCTTGGCGGTTTTGGGCCCATCCTGGTCGGCGACCCAGCCGAGTCGCAGCTCCGACAGCAGGTGGCCGACGTGATGCCGAGGACTTATCTGAGGGTCTACCCCTTCCGCAGCAAATCCGGCAGAGTGCATCGGTATGGCGGGTTTTCCAGCAGCAAGCCCCATTGGGACTCCTCTATCCTGCAGCAGATCTCAGAAACGGAGCTTCGAGGCTTCCACCTGCTGTGCTGCGGACGCGATCGTCCGGCGCAATGCTCTCCTGCAGGGCGGTC
>JAICMT010000441.1 GCA_025929125.1 Acidobacteriaceae bacterium
GCGGTTGAGGATCTTTGCCGTGAAGAACGCTGGAAGTACGACGAGAACCCGCTGGATATCTGGGAGAAGCTGCTCGCGCACGCAGGTGAGAATCGCGCTCCGGCACCGGATGATCTGTTCCGCTTCAAGTTCCACGGCCTCTTCTATGTGGCACCAGCCCAGGATTCGTTCATGCTGCGACTGCGAGTTCCCGGCGCCGCGCTTACGTCTCACCAGATGCTTGGACTCGCCGAGATGGCGGAAGACTGGGGCGCAGGGAGAGCTGACGTGACCACGCGCGCTAACCTGCAGATTCGCGAGTTCCAGCCCCGCGACATTGTGCGCGTGCTAAACAAACTGCAGCGGCTCGGGCTGACCTCCAGAGGATCCGGTGCGGACAATGTTCGCAACATTACAGCTTCGCCGATCAGCGGGCTGGACTCCGAAGAATTGATTGATGCCCTTCCTTATGCCGAGGCGCTGAATCAGTACATTCTGAACTCGCGTGACCTGTACGGCCTTCCTCGCAAGTTCAACGTCGCGTTCGATGGAGGCGGAGCGATCTCGGTGCTCGCCGATACCAACGATATCGGCTTCATCGCCGTGCGGGTGGAGGAGGGCAAGCAGTTGCCCGCCGGCATCTACTTCCGTGTGGTGCTTTGCGGAATTACAGGGCACCGGCAGTTTGCCACCGATTGCGGCATCCTCATCCAGCCGCATCAAGCGGTAGCCGTCGCCGCGGCAATGATTCGCGTGTTCTCAGAACACGGAAACCGCACCAATCGCAAAAAGGCAAGGCTGAAATACCTTATCGATCAATGGGGCGTGGAGAAGTTTCTCTCTGAGACGGAACGCCGGCTTGCATTTCCGCTGGTCCGCTTTCCCGAAGCCGAATGCGTTCCGCGTAAGCGGATTAACCGAGCAGCACATATCGGCGAGCACCTTCAGGCGCAACCTGGACTTCACTATATTGGGCTGTCTGTTCCGGTAGGCCAGTTACCCGTCGCACAGATGCGAGCTCTGGCGCGCATCGCGGACGAGTTCGGCAGCGGCGAGCTGCGCCTGACTGTCTGGCAGAATCTGATTCTGCCCAACATTCCCACGCAGCGGCTGCAGGATGCCCAACAGGCACTCCGTGAGGCGGGGCTGGAGTTTCACGCCGGGCCTGTGCTCTCCGGCACAGTGGCATGCACCGGAAACAAGGGTTGCCGGTTCGCAGCCACAGATACCAAGTCCCACGCTGTGGCCCTGGCTCGGCATCTGGATCAGACGTTCCGGATCGTGCAGCCCCTGAACCTGCACGTAACCGGCTGTCCGCACTCTTGCGCGCAGCACTACATTGGCGATATCGGCCTCCTGGGTACGAAGGTAAACGGAGAAGAGGGGTATCAGGTGAGCCTGGGCGGCGGCTCTGATCAAGACCAGGGGCTGGCGCGCGAGCTAATTCCGGCAATTCGCTTCAGTGACCTGCCTCCCGTGCTCGATAGATTGTTTCGAGCGTTTGAATTGCGCCGAAGCAACGAGGAAGAAACGTTCCTCTCGTTCACGCGGAGGCATTCGATTGAGGAACTGCGCAGCTTTACGACACCCGCCGGCAAGGAGAACTGACCGATGAGCTTTGTTCCATATATTCCAGATACGGCTCCTTTTTCTGAAGAGCAGCGCGCATGGCTGAACGGATTCCTCGCCGGAATCTTTTCAAACGCAGAAGCCAGGCGGGTGGCCGATCCGCCGCCATCGCTTAAGATCGCGGTACTCTACGCCACCCAAACCGGGACCGCCGAAGGGCTTGCCCGAAAGCTTGTGAAGGAGCTGAAGGCGAAGGGGCATGTTGTATCCCTTGCCTCTCTTGAAGGCTACACACCGGCTGCGCTGGCGGAAGAGCGCTACGCAATCCTGGTTGCGAGCACTTATGGCGAGGGAGATCCGCCAGACTGCGCACAGCCCTTCTATCAGCAGCTCTGTATCGAGCGCTTTCCGCGGTTTCAGGACCTCTCCTACTCGGTGCTGGCCATCGGCGACTCTCACTATGAGAGCTTCTGCAAATTCGGCGCGGACCTGGATGCGAAGCTCGCCGCTCTCGGCGCGCTCCGGATCGCGCCTAGAGTTGATTGCGACGTAGACCTTGAAGAAGCATTCGCTCAGTGGAAGCAGTCGCTTTATAGCGCCCTCGACCAGATGGTCGCGAATCGCCCGGCGCCCAACGCGCCATCCTCATCGGTGCGCTCCGAAGCGGTGGGTGCCAGTGATACACCCACTTCTTCAGGTTCGCCGACCTCGCTGACTCACTCACGTGAGAATCCTTTTTTCGCTCCAATCGTCGAGAAGCGGCCGCTGACAGCAGGCGATTCGAGCAAGCTCACCGTGCATGTGACCTTCTCGATTGCAGACTCAGA
>JAICMT010000158.1 GCA_025929125.1 Acidobacteriaceae bacterium
CGTGGCATCGTAGATCGGCGGCACGATGGCAGTGGCCATATGCTTCAGCCCCTCAAAGCCGTTGAACGGCGAATCCGGCTGCATCGAGATGCACTGGATCGTCGGGTTCAGCTCCTTCAGCCGCCGCGTCGTCCCGACGAAGGTGCCGCTGGTGCCCAGGCCGGCGACAAAGTGGGTCACCTGCCCCTCGGTCTGCTGCCAGATCTCGTTCGCCGTCGTCCGGTAGTGCGCCTTCCAGTTCTGCTCATTGCCATACTGGTCGGCGTACAGATACTTCTCCGGCTCCGCCGCGGCCAGTGCCCGCGCCTTGCGAATCGCGCCATCGGATCCGTCCGCCGGATCGGTCCAGATCACTTCAGCCCCATAGGCATTCAGAATGTTCTTCCGCTCCGGAGAGACATTCGAAGGAACGCACAACGTCACCGGAAATCCCAGCGCTGCGCCCAGCATGGCGTAGGCGATGCCCGTATTGCCGCTGGTCGCATCCAGCAGGCCGCGAACGCCGCTGCCTTTCTGATGGAACTTCAGCAACCCGCGCTTCTCCGCGTCCAGCACAATGCCGGCCGCCGCGCGGTCTTTCACTGACCCACCCGGATTCGCCCACTCCGCCTTGCCCACAATGTGAACACCGGGCAAATGCGAGGTCAGCCGGTCCAGGTTCACCAGCGGAGTGTTTCCAATCCGTTCCAGCAGCGTCGCTCCAAACGACCGCGCCGTTGCAATCATCGAAGTTCCTTCCTCGCGACGCGCCGCTCAAGGCTCGCGCCTGCCCTTTCAGCCCTTGGAAGCGGGCCATCGGATATGCGACAGTTAAACTAAAGTCTAAACGTATCTAAACCTATGGCAAAGAAGACCCCGGTACACACCTTCTCCAGCGCGCTCGAATACCTCGCCGGACATCAATTTGATGTCTCCGCCTCACGAGAGGGTTCAGCCGCCAAGGCTTTCCAGGTTCGCAAGTATGGCTGCGCGGCAGAGTTAGCCGCCGCCCCGGATGGCAGCACCCTGGTGCTCAGCCGTCCCGGCTGGGTGCTCGGCGGCCAGATTTCCCGCCTGGTCGACCGCGGGTACCAGAAGTTCCTCAAAACCCCGAAGCTGGAAATCCCGGCCACCGCCGACCATCTCCGCGCCATCCATGAGTTCAGCGAGGAGCTCAAAGAAGCCGCCGGCTCCTCGAGCCTCTATAACGAGTCCCTTGGCACCACCAGCGACCGATACCTCTACGACCGCGTCAAAGGCCGTGAGTAGCCGCCGCTCTTCAGCGCCCTTTGCCGGATCCACGCTCCCGCTGCAGTTCGCGATACGCCTCGCTCTTGCCGATTCCGCGCGCCTTAGCCGTCCGTTTCAGCGCGTCCATTTCCGGCAACCCCAGCTCCCGCATCAGCCTGGCGACTTCTGCCCCCAGCGACTCCGCCGGCCCTTCCTCCACCGCAACCGGTGCAAACAGTAGAACAAACTCTCCGCGCACGCTCTCCCGCGCCGCAAGCGTCTCCCGCACCGAGCGCACCGGCCCCCGCAGGAACTCCTCATGCAGCTTGGTCAGCTCCCGCGCGACCACCACGTGCTGCTCTGGCCCGAACACTGCCTCCACGTCGGCCAGCGCCTCCATGATCCGATGTGGCGCCTCATAGAACGCGCAGGTCCCTGCGGCCATTCCCTGCCTGCGCAGCTCCTCGAGCGCCGTCCTGCGCTGCCCCGACTTAGCGGGCAGAAATCCCCGGAAGCTGAAGCTCTCCACATTCAGGCCACTCGCGACCAACGCGCTCAGCGCGGCGTTTGCGCCCGGCACCGGAAATACCGGAACCCCCGCTGCAATCGCGAGCGAGGCAATCTCCGCTCCCGGATCGGCAATGCCTGGAGTTCCAGCATCGCTCACCACGGCGATGCGCTCACCGGCCTTCAGCCGCTCTACCAGCTCACGCGCCCGGCCGGACTCGTTGTGCTGGTGATAGCTCACCGTTGGCGTCTCGATGCTGAAGTGGTTGCGCAGCTTCTGCGTCTGCCGCGTGTCCTCGCAGGCAATCAGGTCCGCTTGGCTGAGCACCCGAAGCGCCCGCAGCGTAATGTCCTCAAGATTTCCGATCGGCGTCGCGACCAGATACAGACCGGGCGCAAGCGGCGCATCTCTGCCCGAATCCTTCACGCAGGCGACCCCATTACGGCCATCATTGCTCAGCCCTCATGCAGGCTGAGTATAGCCGGGTGCGCGCCTAAGGATGATGCATTCCCTGCAGCTCGGAACTGCTGCCCACCAGCTCCGTCACCATGGAAAGCAGCTTCGCCGGACCGTCCATCGTATGCAGCAACTGCCCCAAAAGGCCGTTCGGCGCGCGTCCCGCTTCGGCCGGAAGTGTCAGGCACTTGATCTCTGGCCACCGCGTTTCGGCCAGCGACTCTGCGTCCCTGCGCTCCTCCGGCGAGAGCGTCTGGCAAAGCACCAGCAGCCCAACGGGGGGCTGCGGTGGAAGCGTCTGCAGCAACGACGCGTCGGACGCGGTAATCACTCGATATCCCCGGGTCTGTAAGACCCACTGCCGGGTTGCAAGCAGGTGCTCATCGTGGCCGATCATCACGATTGGACTCTGTTTCTTTTTCATGAGGCCTCGCTGACTGAGAGCATTCGACCTTTACCCCCTATCTATGACCCTACTCGGGTTGCATGAGCGATGTGCGTTGGGTAGCTGACTCACCCGCGCAATTTGTTGAGCATTTCACCGCAATTTCAAACAGGCACATCCGAAGCGGACTAGTTCTCGGCCCGGCGGAATCTTCGGCTCTGATTCAGCAAACCCATCGACTGCGAGAGGTTCTGGGGCGTGACAATCCCCACAATCCGCTCGCCATCCATCACCGGCACCAGTTGCGCTCCCTGATCCCCAAGAATGCGCCGCAGCGTCTTCACTAGCGAGTCGTCCGGCTGCGCTGTCTGGAAGCTCCGCGTCATCACTCCCTGCACGTAGCTGTTGCCCTCTGCCGCCAGTGCCTCCAGAATATTCTGCCGAGACACCGACCCTACCAGAGTATCGCCGCGTACTACAGGAAACACATCCTGCAGGGTGTGCACCGCACGCTGCAAAGCATCTTCCAGAGTGTCCGAGGCGGAAAGCGTGCTGAACTGCGTCAGCATGACATCGCGCATCCGCACCGTATCCACCTCGCTCTGAATCAGCATGCCCTGGCCTTCCATTCGCGCGCCGATCAGCATAAACGCGCCGATCAACCCCAGCCACACGCCATACCACATATTCGAAAGCAGAATGCCGGACACAATCAGCCCGATCGCAGCCCACCGGCTGAAGCCGCCCCCGAATCCCCAGAGCCGCGCCAGCGCGTGTGAGGCTCCGGCCGGCGTCTCCTGCGCGCCCTGCTTTCCGCTCGCATCGCTCATTTCCAGCATGTGGCCGCCATCCAGCGGCAGCGCCGGCAGCAGGTTGATCAATCCCAGCAGAACATTGATCCACACCAGCGACCGCAGCAGATGCGCCGGCGAAACCCACGGCCGGCCCATCAGGTTCACTCCCGGAGCCGAGCTCAGAATCAGCCCGGCCAGCAGCAGCCCCGCCCCGACGCTCGCCGCCGGGCCCACCAGCGCCATTCGCCGTTGAATCTTCGCTTGGGTGGCGATTTCGGTAGCTTCCAGCGTGGTAAAGCTCATCAGGCCGCCGGTCGGCAGCAGCAGAATCCCGCGCAACTCCAGTCCAAACCAGGCCGCCGCCAACGCCCGCGCCGTCTCCCGGATCAGCACCGCCAGCAGCAGCAGCCCCCACAACACCAGCATCCGCATCGGATTCAGGCCTGCCACCGCCGCCCACGTCATGCCCAGTGCCAGAAGCAGCAGAAAAAACGCGTGAATTCGTACTTCGACTCCGAAGAGACGGCCCGCCAAAAAGCTCCATCCACGCATACCTGTATTGTATGCGCAGCTCAAGTTACCCCGACGGAAGTCGCACGCGCATCCGCAAGCCATAATGAAGCTATGCGCGTCATCGCCGGAACCTACCGCTCGCGACGCTTGGTTGCGCCCCGCGGGGACAGCACCCGGCCCACCAGCGATCGTCTACGCGAAACCCTCTTCAACATCCTCGCCCCCCGCCTGCCCGGAGCCCGTTTCGCCGACCTCTACGCGGGTACGGGTGCGGTTGGCATCGAGGCCCTCAGTCGTGGTGCGGCACACGTCTGGTTCGCCGAAAAGGCCGCCCCTGCTCTCGCTGCACTCCGTGCCAATCTCAGCGAACTCGGCATCACCGCCAGCCACACCGTCGAGACCCGCGGAGTCGCCGCCCTGCTCGATAACCTCGCCCGGGCCGCTGCTCCGCTCGATGTCGTCTACCTCGATCCGCCCTGGGAAGCCGACCGCGAATACGCAGCGACGCTGGACTTCCTCGGTAGCGCACGCGCCTCCGCCATGCTCGCGCCAAACGCACTCATCGTCGCCGAACACGCCAGCCGCACCGCCTTGGCCGATCGCTACGGCCGTCTCAGCCGGTCCCGCAATCTCATTCAGGGCGACGCAGCGCTCAGCTTCTACACGGCCGCGGAATAATCCTCGTAGGCAGGAGTCTCAGCCCGGAAACGCCCCGCCGCGATGCCTGCCGGTCTGCAGGTCCAAAGCAAACTCCACCTCGCGGTCCGTCTGCAGGTTCCAGCCAAAGCCGCGCAGCTCGCCCCCGCTCACTTCGTTCACGCGGATCCCCTCCCAGCTCAGCCGGGCGGACTCCCACGCCAGCCCCTCGCGCCCCCATGCCACCACCGAATGGAATCCCACAAATACCACTAAGTCTTGGTCCACCAGCTCCCGCACCTCTATCACCGGACGCAGCGGAATATGCACGCAGCTCTCCGGAGCGCGCGTGTCCACCACGTAGGCATATCCACCCGCCACCGCACACATCTCCTGGGCCTTTGGACAGCCGAACACTCCGGTCGGCATGCGTGCATCCGCGAAACCCCGCGCACACGTCGCCAGAAACTCGCCGCCAGCCGCAGGCCGCACCATCAGCAACAGCGCCCCGCGTGCCAGTGTCTGCTCTTCGCCCGCCACCTGCCGTGGATACACAAACTGCCGC
>JAICMT010000436.1 GCA_025929125.1 Acidobacteriaceae bacterium
GAGTCGCTCGAGCTCTGCCTCTCCTGCAAGGCCTGCAAGACCGAGTGTCCGGTGCAGGTCGACATGGCAGCGTTGAAATCCGAGTTCCTCGCCCACTACTACGAAGGTCGCCGCCATCCCCTGCAGCATTATCTGTTCGGCTACATGGACCGCTGGGCGCACATGGCCTCAGCCGCGCCGTGGCTTGCCAACCTGCCCCTGAAGATCCCGGGGCTCAGCGGCCTTATCAAATCCGTCGCTGGCGTCGCTCCGCAGCGGACCCTGCCCGCCTTCGCCGCTGAAAACTTCCGCCACGGCTTCCATCGCAACTCGGCCAACGCCGCCGCGACCGGTGAGACCGTACTCCTCTGGCCGGACACCTGGAACAACTACTTCCATCCCCAGGCCCTCAGCTCCGCGGCAAAGCTCCTCAACAGCGTGGGCAAGCGCGTCGAAGTCCCGGCGCAGCACATCTGCTGCGGAAGACCGCTCTATGACTTCGGTTTCCTCGACGAAGCCCGGCGCTACCTCCAGCGCGTCCTGACCCGCTTCGCTCCCCAGATCGATGCCGGAGTGCCCATTGTTATGCTGGAACCAAGCTGCGCGACTGTATTCCGCGACGAGCTCCTCAACTTCTTCCCGCACAACGATCGCGCGATCCGATTAAGCAAGCAGACGGTCATGTTGGGCGAGATGCTTGCCGGCACCAACTTCCAGCCACCGCAGCTGCCCGGCCGCCGCATCATCGTGCACGGCCACTGCCACCAGAAGACCCAGATGACCATGAAGCACGATATGGAGTTGCTGCAGGCCACGGGCGCCAGTGTCCAGCTGCTCGACTCCGGCTGCTGTGGAATGGCCGGTCCCTACGGCTTCGAACGCGACAAATACGAGATCTCCCAGACGCTGGCCAACCGCGTGCTGCTGCCAGCAGTCCGCAGCGCCGCCCCCGGCGATCTCATTGTCAGCAACGGCTTCAGTTGCCGGGAAGCCGTCCACCAGAACACCACCCGCATCCCGCTTCACCTCTCCCAGGTGCTCGCCGGAGACCTTGCAGCCGAGCCCAAGTAGAATAGGCCTATATGGAATTGGTCCTCTACTCCGCTAGCTGGTGCCGCGACTGCCGCGAGGCAAAGCGATTTCTCCAGCGGCACAACATCCCTTATAAAGAAATCGACATTGAGAACACGCCCGGGGCCGCCGACGAAGTCATCCGCAACGTTGGCAAGCGGGCGATCCCGCAGTTCGTCATCGACGGCAAGTGGGTTCAGCCTTACAAACCCGGCCGCGGCTTCCTCCATGAGGAGATGTCCGCACTCTTCGGCGTCTAGCACTTCCACTGAACATTCATCCCTGAGCACTGAAAACCATCCATGATCGCTCGCTATACCCGCCCCGCCATGGGCCGTATCTGGTCCGACGACAACAAGTACCGCTGCTGGCTGGCGGTGGAGACCGCCGCCTCGCAGGTGCTCGCCCGCTTCGGCCTGGTGCCGCAGGCAGCCGCAGACGCCATTCGAGATCGTGGCGGCTTCACCGTCGAGCGCATCGACCAGATCGAGGCCGAGGTTCGGCACGACGTCATCGCCTTCACCACAACCGTAGCCGAGCACATCGGCGACCCGGAGTCGTCTCGCTGGCTGCACTACGGCCTCACCTCCACCGATGTGGTCGATACCGCGCAGGCCCTGCAGCTTCGCGAGGCCTCCAGCATCATCCGGACCGGCATTCTGGCCCTGCTTGAAACCCTCAAGCGCCGCGCCAAAGAGTTCAAGCACACGCCCATCATCGGCCGCACCCACGGAGTCCACGCGGAACCCTCCACCTTCGGCCTGAAGCTGCTGCTTTGGTTCTCGGAGATGCAGCGCAACCTCACCCGCTTCGACGCTGCCGCCGAGGACCTGCGGGTCGGCAAGCTCTCCGGCGCCGTCGGCACCTTCGGTCATCTCAAGCCGGAGCACGAAGAGGCCATCTGCGCCGAGCTCGGCCTCACGCCGGTTGCTGTCGCCACCCAGGTCGTTCAGCGCGACCGCCACGCCGCCTACGTCGCCGCGCTCGCCATCCTCTGCTCGACGCTGGACAAAATCGCCACCGAGATCCGCCACCTGCAGCGCACTGAAGTTCGCGAGGCCGAAGAATTCTTTTCCGAAAAGCAGAAGGGTTCTTCCGCCATGCCGCACAAGCGCAATCCCATCCAGTCCGAGCAGATCTCAGGCCTCGCCCGCGTCGTTCGCGCCAACGCCCAGGTCGCGCTCGAAGACATCGCCCTCTGGCACGAACGCGACATCTCCCACTCCTCCGCCGAGCGCGTCATCCTGCCGGACTCCACCATCCTCGCCGATTACCTGCTCAGCAAGACCGAACAGCTCATCGACCGCCTCCTCGTCTATCCCAACCGGATGCTCAAGAACCTCGAGTCCA
>JAICMT010000007.1 GCA_025929125.1 Acidobacteriaceae bacterium
CGAGATGAAGCTGGAGAGCGTATTGAGCAGCGTCGTCTTACCGGAACCGGTTCCACCGGAGATGATGATATTCAGCCGGGCCTTCACACAGCCTTTCAGAAATTCCATCATGGGCGGAGTCAGTGCCTGGAAGCGAAGCAGGTCCTCCGGCCCAAGCGGCTTGCTGCCGAAGCGGCGGATGGACATGCTGGGGCCGTCGATCGCGAGAGGAGGAATGATGGCGTTCACGCGGGATCCGTCGGCGAGGCGCGCGTCGACCATCGGTGAGGACTCGTCGATGCGCCTGCCTACCTGCGACACGATCTTGTCGATGATGTGCAGCAGGTGCTTGTTGTCCTGGAATGTGAGCTGCGTCTTCTCCAGCACGCCGCGTCGTTCCACGTAGATCTGGTAAGCGGTGTTGATAAGAATATCGCTGATGGTGTCGTCCTTCAGCAGCGGCTCAAGCGGTCCGAGTCCGAAGACCTCGTCAACCACCTCCTGGGCCAGCCGGTCGCGCTCGGTTGCGCTGAGCGGTACGCCCTGTTCATTGATGATCTGCTGGATGACACCAAAGAACTGCTTCTGGATGCCGGCCGCTTCCTTCACATCGCCGAGCTTGTCCAGATCCACACGCTTGATCAGCTCCTTGTGGACCGCGGTCTTAATCTGCTGCTGGATGCCATCGGCGACCTTAGTGCCTGCCGCGGCTGCCCCGCGGGAATCGGGACGGGTTCCATTGCTCGGTACTGAATTGAAACTGGACATGACTGGTTACCTTTTCTGAAGAAAATGCGTTCTGTTCAGTCCCATTACTTCCAAAGTGAAAACTTCTTGGCAGCGGCCGGCGCCCCGCCTGAGGCCCCCGGTCCGGCAAGCGTGGCGACCCATTTCGCCACCTGCGCTCCGAACTCAGATTTCTGTTTGGGCCCGATGGGCTCACCCATGATTCCCGAACGCACAATTTCTGCGTAGCTGTTGGGGAAGCGCATGAAGATCTCGGTCCGAATGGCCTTCTCAATCTGTTCCGGCCCGACCGCGTGCTGCGAGGAGAACCGATTGACGATGACCTTCAGCCGGTCCTTGTTGTCGTCGTTTTGCGCCAGCGTGTCCACAAACCGGGAGAGGTCGCGAACCGCGCCGATCTCTGGAGTGGCCACCAGATAAATCACGTTGGAACCTTCAATCACCGCCAGATTGGTATCGTCCAGAGTCGCCGGGCAGTCGACGATGACGTAGTCGTACTCGCCGCGCAGGAAATCCAGCGTCTGAGACATCTGCTCCGGATCCGTGGTCTGATGACCTTCGCAGGTGTCGGGGGAGGACAGTACTTCGAGCCCGCTCGAGTGGGTAGCGATATAGCCGCGCAGCAGCTCGCTGTCCAGGCGGCTCAGGTTACGGACGAGCTCATGGAAATTGTGCCTGCTGCCATCAATGCCCAGGTACACGCAGGCATGGCCTAACTGTGGGTGGTTGTCGATCAGCAGCGTCTTCTTGCCATGGCTCTGCACCAGGTACATGGCCAGGTGAACTGCGAGCGTGGTGGTGCCCACGCCGCCTTTGGTCCCGATCAGCGAGACCACCGAGCCGCGCACGGAGTTGCTGGCGGCCCGAGTCTGCCATAGCTGGCTGATCCGCGTGAGCGTCTCTGCAAATGACTCCGAATTGAAGCTCTCTCCGATGAAGTCGTTGAAGCCGGCCCGCATCGCGCGTAGCAGAATCTCGTGGTCCTGACTGGTGGAGCGTGCAACCAGCGCAGCTTTGCCCGAGAACATCTCCTGGATGTATGCCGCCGCTTCGATCGCCTGGCTGATATCGGTGTCGAGATCAATAACAGCGATGCAATAGTGCGCCGACTTGACGCCTTGTGAAAATGGTGGCCGCCGCAGGTGCGAGATGTAGCCCTCGCAGTCCGCCCGGCGAACAGTCCACGGCATCTCCGAGACCGCCTGCGCGACCTCGTCCGCAAGCGACGGCTGAATGCCCACAGTGATCAGCGCTACGCTCGGAGTGCCTGGGTTGTAAATTGCGTCACTCACGTTTTTATCCCTCGTTGCCAATTACAGTTCGTGTTCTCGGGCCAATCCCGCCGTTCACCGGATGCTGGGGTCGTATCCGTCATGGACCAGCCGTTGCCGCATGCTCTCTGCATCCGCCCGGCTGGGGAATGGACCCACGTCGATGTGGAGCAGCGAGTCCTGCTGCAGCCGCTCTACCTTTGCCTCGTACCCCTGGCGCCGCAAGGCCGCCAGCATTGCGTCCGCATCGGAGTCATGCGAGAGCGTCATCACTTCTACCACCGGACTATGCGCCACCGGCTTGGCCGGGTCGGCAAACGCAGCCAGAGCCGGGTCCGAAAGCGATGCCGGCGTAGTCCCGGCTTTGGCCGGCTGAGCCGGGGTGGTGGCCGGAGCAGCGTCGGGGCTGGTTTCCGCCGCCGGAGCTGCGGCAGGTGCCGCCGGGGCCGGAGCCGCGGGGCCACCGTACGGCGGATACTGCGGGTCGACAGCCGGAGGCGTTGGGGTGGGGCTCAGATTTTTGCCCAGCGAGTCATCAAAATCTTTGCGATCCAGCCGGTTGATTGGCATTTCCGGCTGCTTCGGGGGCTCATTCTCGGTAAGCGGGTCGACGACCGTCGGAGTCACAATGATCACCAGCTCGGTGGTCGAGTGGTTCACGTTCTTCGACTTGAACAGGTACCCCAGGATGGGAATATTTGCGGCGCCCGGATTCTTGCTCATCATGTCCGTTGTGCGCTGATCGAGAAGGCCGGAGATCGCGAAGCTCTGGTTGCTTCGCAGTTCCACCTCAGTGTCCGCACGGCGGGTTGAGAGTGCCGGAATAGTGAACCCGCTCACCGTGACGGCATTGGTGTAGTCCAGCGCGCTGACCTCGGGCGAAACCTTCAACCGCACCGTGCCATCGGGGTTCACCGTTGGGGTGAACTCCACCTTTACACCGAAGGGCCGGAACTGAATGCTGATGACCGGAGCCGCACTGGAGGATCCGCTGGCCTGCGCCACCGGGAAGGGGAACTCGCCGCCGGAGAGGAAATTAGCCTTCTGGCCGCTAATGGTCGTAATCGTCGGCTCGGCCAGGATCTGAAGCACCTGCTTGGTTTGCAGGTCCTGGATCGTCGCGCCAATGTTCGCTTTCCAACTGTAGAGCATGAAGTTCATCGGGTTGGAAAACTGCAGCACACTGGCGGCCGTGGAACTGCCACCCTGTTGCGCCGCCATCGTCGACTGGAATTGCCCGGTGGTTGTCTGCCCGATCCAGTTGGTGTTGCCGCCAGGATTGAACAGGTTCACACCCAACTGCATCGCCTTGTCGCGATCCACTTCCAAAATTCGAACCTGCAGCCGGACCTGCTTGGGATGCTCGGCTGCGACCACGATTGCATTGGCAACATCCTTCGCGTACAGGCTGGCGAGCTTTGCCGCCGAATCCGCCATCGCCTGTTCCGGAACCGTGCCCGTGAGCACAATCCGGTTACCTGTGCCCTCGACATTGATCGAGTAGCCCTTCAGTTCCTGCGCCATCGCCGAACGAAGGCCGTCAAGATCGATGTCCGAGGACACCACATAAGATTGCGACCGCCCGGTTTCATCCAGCAGTGTCAGCGAGCTGATGCCCGGAGTCATGGCGGTCACAACAATTTGGTTGGGCGTCAGGGTGGCTGAGGTCAGCACCGAAGGATCGGCAACATAGACGCGCTTCAGCCGCATGTGCGTATTGATAAAGATCGCGTGGCCCAGCGTAACGTGCAGGGTCTTGCCGCCACTGCCGCTGCGGTTAACGCTGGCAATTGCATTCGCACCTGTAGCTGCGTCCACAATGGATGCGGTGGCCGCTCCGGGCTCCTCCGCCAAACTGGTGCCTATCATGCTTCCGGCCACCAGGACGCAGGCGCCAATGCGGGCAACCAGCGTCTTCGAGCGATTCGAGATCTGTGCCCTCATTAGAAGCTCTCCGTCTTGGCTGCCGTACCCAGGAAGGTCTCGACAACATAAGGTTTGCGTTCAGGTGCTGCCTTGTGGACAACGGGTCCGGCCACGACAGCCGGCTTTGTCGGAATGCCGGCTAATTCGGAGAACAGAATCGGCACGGACTTGCGCTGTTCGCGATCCACGCCGTTGCGCAGAACAAAGTGGACGATGCCCTGAGTCGCGGCCAGGTCCACCTTCTCCGCATCGTCGGGCTTGACCAGCAGCGTCACCACAGTGGCGGTCACCGGCTTGCCTTCAGGATCGGGTTCGATCTTCTGCCCGCTCGCCAGCACCTGCACGTCCTGGAGCACCGTGTTGGTGATGGTGTCGCCGCTCGGCGGTTTCATGGTGACCAGCACGTCCACATGCGTGCCCGGCAACAGGAAGCCGGCGACTCCGACCACCTCGTCGGAACGCAGCGAGATGGCGCGCATGCCATCGGGGATCTTCATGGTCAGGCCCAGGCCGGAGCCCGGGCTGGCAAGCTGGCGCTCCAGGATCGGCTCGCCTGCGGAGAGCGGATACATGACGATGCGCCCAATCACCGGCTGCGGCGCGGCGAACGCGCCCGGCAGCGGCACATTGGCCGGCCAATCCACCATGCGAAGGTTTTCAGCCTTGATCGCCTGGCCCGCCTCGAGATTGGCGGAGGCGGCGACATACTGGCTCTTGGCCGTTGGTGCCGCCGGTCCCTTCTTCGCATACTTCTGGCTGAGCCAGTAAGTGAAGATTCCCGAGATGACCAGTGCAACGATGAAGGCTGAGGTGAGTCGACGATTGAGCACACTGCACCTCTATTGAAATTGGAAGTAAAGGGTTAGGACCGTTCCGCTGGCGATGGCTAAGGCGTACGGCAACCGCAGAGTCTTCGCGTTCTCGATATTCAGATCCGGGTGAGGCTGCAGGCCAGCCTGCCGATGATGCGATGCAATCTCTCCGACATTCATCAGCGTCTCTTGGAAGCGTCCGCGCACCAGCGCAAGGATGACCGCCATAATTCCGCCGGAGATTGCAGTCAGCACCAGGATGTACGCAATATGCGAAAGACCGGCGATGCAGCCCACCGCCATGATCAGCTTCACATCTCCGGCTCCCATGCCGCCTGCAACATAAAACAGGAAGAACACCACCCCGCAGATCAGCCCGGCGGCAAGCGCCGTCAGCATATCGCGCCATCCATTCAGAGCAAGGTGCAGCACCAGACCGAACGCGAATGCGGGAAAGGTAATGAAATTCGGAATCTTGCGGCTCCTCACGTCGAAGACGGAGGCCACCAGCGCACAGGCAGATGCAGTCGCAGGATAGGTCAATATGGGCGAAAGATGTGTCATTGATCGATCCTGTTTCCTTGGTTACTGAAGTCAGTGGGGGAAGACCACGTTGAGCCCACGGAGCCGGCCAGGCCGGCCCTCGTGGGCCTCAGCGGTTACTAGACGGCGCTCTCGAGAGCCGTACCGACGCCGCCAAATGTGGTCGAAATCGAGTTCGCAAGGCTGCCCATCGCAGCAACGGAGCCGAGGCCCACAAGCGCTGCAACCAGCGCGTACTCGATCAGGTCCTGACCGGACTCTTCCGTCATCAGGTTCTTCAGGATCTGCTTCATGTTCTTCATTGAACTTTCCTCTTGAAATTTGGGTTGGGTTACGCCGTGGGCATAAGAAGCCGAGAAGGAGAGAGGCTTATGTGAATACCTGGAAATAACTCACATAAGCCGCCCCGACTAGACAGAGGTTGTCAGCTGCGTCCCGATGCCATTGAAGGTGTTGCCAATCGAGTTCGACAGGCCCTTCATTGCGGCAACGGCGCCGAGACCAACCAGAGCTGCGACCAGGGCGTACTCAATCAGGTCCTGACCAGACTCTTCCACCATCAGGTTCTTCAAAAGCTGCTTCATGTTCTTCATTTGTGTTTTCTCCTCGTTTCAGGGTTCCGCGGCACTCCGGGGTAGAGTCCTTGGGATGTGTCGAGATTAGGGTTGCGCCAGAAGATTAGAAATACCCAAGAAGTGTCACCGCCTACCACTAAAGTTCACTTAGAATTCACCCTAACTCGCTGGTCCATAACGACTTATTTCGGCCCTATAAATTAGAATCAGTTCACACCGCTCCGTCACCCTTCCGCGTGCGAAATGAAACCCGCAGCAGAAGCAGCCGGCAAAAACCTGGGCTGCAATTCACATTCTTTGGGTATGCTTCGAACCAGATGACCACCGCCACTCAGGCCGCTATCGCGACTCCCACCGCTTCGCAACCGGGGCGCCAGACGCTGTTTGCCATCTACGGCGCAGCGCTGCTCATGCGCCTTATGGCCCTGTGGTCGAGCATCACCTCGCACCCGCACACCTGGCTCTTCTCGCACCCGTGGGAGATGGGCCTGCTCGCGACAACGCTCCTCCATCACCAGGGATACAGTTCGCCCTTCGGCGTCCCCACCGGGCCGACGGCCATCATCGCGCCCGGTTATCCAACGCTCGTGGCCGGCATCTTTGCGGTCTTCGGCATCGGCACCTTTGCGTCGGCCTTGGTGATCATGGGCATAAACATTGCACTGGGCCTGCTGACCATCTGGATCGTCATGCACGTCGCGGGCACGCTCTTCGGCAGGCGCGCCGCGCTGCTCGCGGGCTGGTTCTGGGCGCTCTCCCCTCCGCTGTGGTTCATTCCCGAGATCTTCTGGGAGACCAGCTTCTCCGCCGCATCTCTTCTCGGCGCCATCGCGCTGACTTTGCGCATTCGCCGCCGACCCACGGTTCCCGCCTGGATTGGCCTGGGCGCGCTCTTCGCGTTGATGTCACTCATCAACCCCGCCCTGCTCTTTTCCCTGCTTGCCATTCTCGGATGGCTGGCCTGGCATACGCGCCAAAAGTCCTGGCGTGGTCCGGCGCTCGCGTTGTTGGCGCTGCTGGCCGTCTACTCGCCATGGCCCATCCGCAACGCGTACCGCTTTCACGCGTTCATTCCGTTGCGCAGCACCGTGGGATTTGAGTTATGGATGGGCAACCGTGCCGGCTCCAACGGCCGGCTCGACGAGTCGGTCTTCCCCATGTTCAACCACAAAGAGCTGAACGACTATATGCAGCGAGGTGAAGTCGCGTATATCCAGCACAAGAACGATCTCGCCTGGTCTTTCATCCGCTCTCATCCAGGCTGGTTTGCGCAGATGACGGTGCGGCGCGCCGTTCGCTTCTGGATCGGCACCGGTAACAAGGACACGTCGCCCGTCTTTCCGGTACACGCCGTCATCACCACCTGCTTCGGATTTGCGGGACTAATCCTGGCGTGGCGGCGCGGCCAACGGGAGTTTGCCGCTCTGGCCCTCCTGCCGATCCTGCTCTTCCCTGTGCCCTACTACATCAGCCACGCCGAGTTTCGTTACCGGCTTAACATCGACCCGCTGATGACCGTCCTGGCCGCATACGCCGTAATCGAACTCGCCGCGCTCCTCTTCCGCGGACGTCCAGCCAATTCACAGAGTGCGCCTGTTTAGCTCCCGCAGGGAAGCCGGACTAGTGGCCAACCCCGTTGCTGGGTCCGATACGCGCTGAAGATGCGCCGTTGCCCGGCTGAACAGGAATGCTTAGGGTACCCGTCTTGCCCGTACCCCAGTCATAGAGGCCCGTCTCGAGATATAGGTCGGAATTCGGGAGATCGATCTCGAACCGGAGCGGAATACCGTTCTTCTGTACATAGGCGAACATGTCAGGCTTCAGCGCCATCGCCAGCGTCGACTGCTGCCAGTTCACAGCTTTGCCGTCGTGGCCGTAGGCGACGAGACCAAAATCAATCTTGCCGCTTTGTCTCCCGTTCTGATCGGGCACAAACGCAACATCGCTCCCCGGAATACGGTACTCAATTCGATAACGAGTACAGGGGCAGCTTAACTTCGCGTTCAGGCCTGCACGGGGTGCATTCGGCCTCGGCTGAGGTTCGGCTGCGGTCACCCGCACACCGTAGAGCAGCTCCGTTGAGTTCGGAAGCCCAAACTCCAGCTGAGATTTGAGCGGATCGCCCGCGGGCTTTCCCGCGGTGATATGTGTTTCTTCCGCGTTGTAGCCCTGTCGGTAGGCAAGCTTGTAATTGCCAGACTCCAGTTTTACCGTGACCTTCCGATATCCACCGTCCAATCGCGAGTTCGTGGGCGTATACGCGATTGTGTAATAGTGTGAGCCATTCGCGATCGCCTTCTGCACCGCCATGCTCAGATCGTTGGTGTTGTAGAAAGCCTTGCCCCCGGTATCGTCAGCGAGCTTCTCCATCGTGAGCTGAGTATGGCCTCGAGCATCGTTCTCCATGTTAAGGTTCGTGCCAAGCGCCGGACCTGTTCCTGCATCAGGACAAGAGTTACCCCTCTCAGGTAAACAGTGTTCCGCATCCATCGTAGTATTGTTCGCCAGTCCCTCGGCGTTGATCGGATACACCGCCAGCTTCGACGTGAACAGCAGATCGGCCATTTCTTTGGCTGTACTCAAGCTCAAGTGCAGATTCGACATCTGCCGGCGCTCCGCGTCGTTGGGGAATACGGTCACCGGGAAGCTGCCGCCCAACCAGATCAGGTTTTTTCTGCCCGGCACGTTCGAGAGATATCGTGCAATGGATTCGAGCGCGTCGAGCGTCTTTTCGACGCGCACCTGATACTGCGTCGTCATAACCTCTTCCTGCGCAGCTGCAAGGCCCTCCACAAGCGCCGGAGCGCCGCGCAACTCCGCGGCTATTGCTTGCACATTTCGTAGCTCCGCAGCATCGTCGTCCCGGTCGGAGCGGGAGTGGAACGATGCGTCCTTCTCAGTTTCCGGGCCATTCCTCGTGTCACTCAGCGCCGCTTGCAGCCGCGATACATCCGACGTGAACCCCTGCACGAACCGAAAATGCGAGCCGAGACTGAAGATGGCTACGCGCGTGCCCGGCTTCATCTGTCTGAGATACGAAAGTATCTGCTTGCGAACGAAAGGCTGATCCTTGGTTTCAGTATTCAGCGTGTCAATGAGAAGAACGTTGACTGAGTCCGTCTCCGGAGCAGGCGGGACATTGGTGTGGAACTCTGGCGGAAGATTGGCCAGCGGCTTGGAACCCTCCGGGGAGACCGTTTTGACGCCGTGCTCCTCAAAATAATTAACCGTCTGAGGCTTGCCATCTTCCATGACCTGGAAATACTGCTTTGGCAAGCCAGCTACTGCGTCACCGGAGTTGTTCGTCACCACAACATCGACGATCACGGTGCGTGCCGTAGCTTTGAGGACCGGAATCTGCTGCTGGCCCGCAGGTGTCTGGGCAGATAAAACTGCAGCAAGGAAACACGCACACCCGAGCGGCAACAACCTGAAACGAGGCGATGGCAAAAGGAACTCCTCCGGTCCGCTCCCACGTGCAATCTCCGGGATGAGAGCTTTGACCGGCATTAAACCTTCGAATTCCCGGAGAAAAGAAGCAATCAGCCGGCACCGCCGCCAGAAAGCTCGGGACAACTATACAGAAGCGTTTTGACCTGCAGAAGCGTTGAACTACACGACCACCAGGCCGCCCTTCGCCGCGCCCACAAAGTCCGTTGCTGTCTTCACCACGAAATCCAGCATCTCCCGCGTCAATCCCGGAAAAACGCCAATCCAGAACACCTGGTTCATCACGAAATCCGTGTTCTCCAATCCGCCCGCAACCCGATACTCCAACCCCTCGTAGGCCGGCTGCCGCGTCAGATTCCCCGCAAACAGCAGCCGCGTTCCGATCTTCTGCGCCTCCAGCGCCCGCGTCAGCTGGTCGCGTTTAAACGGCGCATCCGTCCGCACGCCGATCGGAAAGCCAAACCAGCTTGGGTCCGCATTCTCCGACGCTTCGGGCAAGATCAGCACGTCTTCCAGCGGCTGCAACGCCCTTTTCAGGTAGGCGAAGTTTTCCTTCCTGCGATCTACAAATTGCGGCAGTTTGGCAATCTGCGACAGCCCCAGCGCCGCCTGCATATCAGTCGCCTTAAGGTTATAGCCCAGATGCGAGTACGTGTACTTGTGGTCATATCCGCAGGGGAGCGTGCCCAGTTGCCAATCGAAGCGCTTGCCGCAGGTGTTATCCATACCTGGCTCGCACCAGCAGTCGCGTCCCCAGTCGCGGAAGCTGTCAATCAGTACCTGCAGCAGCGGCTTGTCGGTCATAACCGCGCCGCCCTCGCCCATGGTGATGTGGTGTGCCGGATAGAAGCTCACCGTTGCAATGTCGCCAAACGTTCCCACCAGGCGGCCCTTGTAGGTCGACCCCAGCGCATCGCAGCAGTCCTCCACCAACCATAAGTTGTGCTTCCTGCAGAACGCAGTCACCGCGTCCAGGTTGAACACGTTGCCCAGAGTGTGGGCAATCATCACCGCCTTCATCTTCGGGCTGTACGCCGCCTCCAGCTGCGTCACATCGATTTCATACGTCGGCACCGCCACGTCCACAAACACCGGCACCAGGCGGTTCTGGAAGATGGGGTTCACGGTCGTCGGGAAGCCTGCCGCAACCGTCAGCACCTCGTCTCCGGGCTTCAGAGCTCGGGCGCCCAGCTTGGGCGAGGTAAGCGCGCTAAGTGCCACCAGGTTGGCGCTCGAGCCCGAGTTCACCAGGCTCGCCGACCGCACTCCCACAAACCGGGCGAGCCTGCGTTCGAACTCCTTGGCAAACCGGCCCGTTGTGAACCAAGCATCGAGGGCAGAATCCACCACCGCCGCCACATCGCCGCCGTCGATCACTTTGCCCGAGACCGGCACCGTCGAGACGCCCGGCTCAAAGGGCTTCCCGGCAAACTTCAGTGCGTGATACTGCGCCGTCAGCTCCAGTATCTGCTGCCGCAGATCGTCTGCCTTCTCACCCATGACTTAAGGATACACAACGCTCCGCCGCGATTCTCCCGCTCAACGCGCATTCTTCTTCGCCCTGTGCCACGCAGCCGTGCGTCGGATTTGCTCCGCCAGCCCCACCGTCTCGCGCAGCCCGAGAAGTTCCTCCGCGCGGCTCACATCGGGCACATAGCGCGAGGGAGCCACCCCCGGGACCGCGTGCTTTGCAACCCGCACCTCCGTGCCCGGCGACAGCGTCTCCGCCACCGTCTCCGCCAGTTCGCGAATGCTCACATCCGCAGCGGATCCAACGTTCACCGGCTCCAGCGCCGGCCCGCGGAACAGCATCGTCCACAGCCATATCGCAAGGTCCGCCGCGTACAGATAGGACCGCCTCGGCGACCCATCGCCGCCAATCGAGATCGGTCGGCCCGCAAGCGCATCGCCGATGAAGTTCCCAACCGCAAAATGCGCATCCAGCGGCAGGTGCGGCCCGCAGAACGCCCAGCAGCGAGCAATCTTCGCCTCGAACGGAACCCCGCGCTCCACAGCGGTCCTCTGATAGACCGCGCACATGGTCTCGCTGGCGCGCTTCCCTTCCCCATACACGCCAGCCGCGTCCAGGGCGTTCGGCGCTCCGGCATAGCTCTCCGGGACGTGCGTTATCTCCGGCGGCTGCTTACCGTACACGGCGCCCGAACTGGTCAGTAGAAACTTCCTCGTCCCGCATTGCGCCGCAAACTCCAGCGCCCGCCGTGTGCCGTCCAGAACCGTCGTGAGCAACTCGACCGGCTGGTTCGAAACGGTATCGGTCGCGGCATGGATCACATAGCGGAACTCGCCTTCGGGAAACGCGAAGTCGCGCACATCTCCCGCCAGCATCGTCACTGCCGCATCGGCCGCCAGATGAGGCGCCTTGGCCGCAAATCTCGCCGGATCGCGCGACAGCACCGTCACCTGCGCCGCAAGCCCAAGTTCGCGGTTCGCATCGCAGAAGCTCTCCAGCAGCCACATTCCAAAGAACCCGGTGCCTCCTGTCAGAAACAGGCACTGGCCGCGCATCTCCTCCCACAGCCCCTGCGTCGCCAGCCGAATCTGCTCCAGGTCTTCCGCCAGCGGATTTCTCACGCTCTCTCCCTCACCATCTCGATGCGCCTATCCGCACCAGAATACATAAGCCGCTCGCTCCAGACGGGTCGCTCGCACACGCGCATGGCATACTTACCACGGAGACGCTTCCACGCCGTGTCTCAACTTCGGCCCACTCTTTTTTTGGAAGGAAGTTCGAATGAAAGCGGTCATCCTCGCAGGCGGAGTCGGCACACGCCTCAGTGAAGAAACCACCGTCCGCCCCAAGCCCATGGTGGAAATCGGCGGCCGCCCCATCCTCTGGCACATCCTCAAGCTCTACTCCGCTCAGGGCATCAACGACTTCATCATCTGCCTCGGATACAAGGGCTACATCATCAAGGAATACTTCGCCAACTACTTCCTCCACACCTCCGATGTGACCTTCGATATCGCCGGCAACAAAATGGTCGTTCACGACTCCGTCGCCGAGCCATGGCGCGTCACCTTGGTCGATACCGGCGATGAGTCCGGGACCGGCGGCCGCCTACGCCGCGTCGCCAAATATCTTCAGGGCGAGGACGCCTTCTGCATGACCTACGGCGATGGAGTCGCCGACGTCGACATCCAGAAGACCATCGCCTTCCATCGCCAGCACGGTAAGCTCGTCACCCTCACCTCCATTCAGCCCGTCGCCCGTTTCGGCGCACTCGGCCTCAAGAACAGCCAGGTCTACGCCTTTCAGGAGAAACCAAAGGACGAGGGCGGCTGGATCAACGGCGGCTTCTTCGTGCTCTCCCCCAAAGTGCTCGACGAGGTCAAAGACGACAACTGGATGTTTGAGCGCGAACCCATCGAAGCGCTGGTCGCTCGCGGCGAGGTCCAGGCCTACATGCACCACGGCTTCTGGCAGGCCATGGATACGCTCCGCGATAAGAATCAGCTCGAAGAGCTCTGGGCTACCGGCAAAGCGCCGTGGAAGCTCTGGTAAGCCCGCTTCCCTGCCCGAACCAAGCTAGTCTCCAGGCAACCGAAATTCCCTCTTGGAACCTCCGTTAATTCTGTGGTATCTGAGTAAGCCAAGATGGTACGGAAAGAGAGCATACCCGACTTCGATTCCTGGCTGTCCGCGCTCCCTGACCGGCTGGACCGCTACCCCGCGCCGCATATCCGCCTCTTCATTGCCTCCTGCTGCGAGCGCCAGCAGACCAACTACGCCGCCTTCGCCGAAGACGCGAACTGGGGCGACCCAACCCTGCTGCGCGAGGCCGGCGACATCCTCTGGGACGTCAACCAGTCACTCTCCGGCTCCTATCTCAGCGCCATCGCCAGGGCACTCGGCCGCGCCACACCCTCCACCGACGAGTTCGACTCGCCACTCGCGCCCGCCGCACAGGAAGCCGCGGTATGCCTCCAGGAGGGCATCGAGTTCCTCACCGATCCCGACCCGCAGCGCGGTGTGACCGTCTGCGCACTCGTGCGCGACGCCATTTATCTCACCGTCGAGCGCAGCAGCAGCGGTCTCACCAGCGACTTCGCCGCCTTCCTCCGCACCTCCGAGCTCGAGGTGCAGGAACTTCTGCAGCAGGAGTCCGACCTCTACATCCTCTCCCAGTTCCGCGAGCTCACCACCAAGTTCATCGAGCGCTTCCGCCAGTGCGCCGCTCCCCAGGGCCGCAGCAACCTCGGCCTCCAGATCCAGTAGCTGCGCTGCCGTTCAACCTTATCCAGCCCAACGCCTACGGCCTCAACCCAGCAAACTTCTTGTCCACCTCACCTCGCCAGTATCGCTGCGCCTCCGGCTCCATCCGCAACATCGCCGTCTCGACGGCTTGAAGCGCCGCACTCGCACCCGCTTTGTCTCCGCAGGCGAAGCGGGCATCGGCGAGCGCAAGGTTCTCGTCGAAGCCATCCGGCACCAGCGCGACGGCAATCTCCGCCTCCTTTAGCGCCAGCCTGGGATCTCGTTTTAGAGCTGCCTTAGCGCGGCTGACATGCGCCATCGAGCTAGCCGCCGGAAGAGGCATGTCGCCGCGATACACCGCGATCCCGTTGGCGATCGTCTCATCCGGCTCGCGGAGCGCAAGGCCCCGGTAGGGATTCCGCTCACGCGTTCCAAACTCGTAGCCGTTCAGGTCCGAGAACGAGATCAGAATGGGGCCGTGCACCACCGCCGGCACATCGATCTGCATTCCCTCCCAGTTGGTGTCCGCCGTCGGCAGTAGCCGGCAGGGGATGTTGTAGTCCGAAGGCAGAAGCTCCGGCGCGGCATAGTAGGCGAAAGCGCACTCGTGAATTTTGTTTCGGTCGATCCACTCCTTCACCTGCACCAGTTGCTGCCCCCAATCCACTGCCGAATCCGTAAAAGACCGGTGCGTCTTCGCCGACCCACCCCAGAACACATTGGCGAACGGCAGGTAATTCGGATACGCGGCGACCGACTCGACAGCGTGCGCCAGCAGCAGCACCCCTACTGCCCAACGCCATGCCCTTCTCTGTTGCATCAACCATCCCGCTGCCGCCCCGATCAGTGCGAAGACAAATGGAAATATCGGAAGGATGTGGCGCACTCCAAGGTTCAGCGGCCCCGCTGCCGCAATCGCAAAATAGACCAGTGCTGGCAGCGTCAGGAACAGAATCTCGCGCCAGTTGCGGACCCGGCCACGCGCATAAACCCAGATCGCCAGCCCCAGCAGCAGCAGCGTACCCGCAGTCCACTTCAGCGTCAGCAACGCCGGGAAGTAATACCAGACACCATGCATGTGCACCTGTCCGAAGATGTAGGTCGGGGTCGCCTTGCCTACGTTCTGCACGTCCGCGAGCCCCAGAATGTAACTCTCCGGCAACAGACGATGGTGCTGACAGAAGAAAAGGAATCCCCGCATCGCCGGATCCAACGAGCGCGCCTCCGACTCAAGCGTCGGCAGGCG